>NZ_JBSSLX010000074.1:0-24012 GCF_053890995.1 Micromonospora sp. I033
GCGATCACCGTCATCGGCCGGGACCGGCCGGGCATCGTGGCCGACGTCGCCGAGGTCCTCGCGCGGCTCGGCGCGAACCTCACCGACTCGACGATGACCCGGTTGCGGGGACACTTCGCGATGACCCTGATCTGCGTGGGCCCGGCCGCCGCCGACGTCGAGGCCGCGCTGGCCCCGCTCGCCGCCGAGGGGCAACTGCTGGCCACCGTACGCGCGGTCACCCCCGACGGGCAGGCCGCGTCCGCCGGCGAGCCGTACGTGATGGCGGTCCACGGCGCGGACCGGATGGGCATCGTCGCGGCGATGACGCGGGTGCTGGCCGACGCGGGCGGCAACGTGACCGACCTGAGCACCCGGTTGACCGGTTCCCTCTACGTGGTGGTCGCCGAGGTCGAGTTGCCGCTGGGCAGCGCCGACGAGGTGGCCGGCCGGCTGGCCCGTACCGCCGCGGAGCTGGGCGTGGGGGTCAGCCTCCGCCCGGCGGACACGGACCTGCTGTGACCGCGGAGGAATACGCCGGCCTGGGCGGCTGGACCCCGGAGAAGCTCGGCCCGGCCGGGGCGGTACGCCCGGTGGTCGCCGCCCCCGACCCGGTGCTCAGCCGGCCCGGGCCGGTGGTCGACCCGACCTCGGCCGAGGTGGTCCAGCTCGCCGCCGACCTGGTCGCCACCATGCGGGTGTCGCCGGGCTGTGTGGGTCTGGCCGCGCCGCAGATCGGGGTGAGCGCCCAGGTGTTCGCGGTGGACGTGACCGGGCACCCGAAGGCGGTCACCGTGCACGGCGCCTTCGTGCTCTGCAACGCCACAGTGGTGGAGGCGAGCCGCTGGAAGGCCGGCCGCGAGGGCTGCATGTCGGTGCCGGACCTGACCGGTGACGTGAAGCGGGCCAGCCGCCTGGTGGTCGAGGGCGTGCTGCCGGGCAGTGGCGAGCCGGTGCGGCTGGTGACCGACGGGTTCGAGGCCCGGGCGCTCCAGCACGAGATCGACCACTGCGCCGGCCTGCTCTTCCTCGACCGGGTGGCCGGGGCGCACGCCGTCTACCAGCGCAAGGTCTACCTCTGACCGGCCGTGGTCCGGGGGTGCCGCTCGGTGACCTCGGACGTCCACTGTGGAGTCGGGAGCGGCCGGAGCGAAGGGCCTCCGGCGCGTCGCGCCAGCGGGCCGGGCGTCGCGCCGTTACGGTGAACGCATCATGCGTATGACGGTCGGCCCGCTGCCTCCCGCCGTGTACTGGCGGCGTCGAGCCGTCGTCTTCGGAGCCGGGCTGCTTTTCCTGATTGTCCTGCTCTATTCCTGCACCGGCCCCGACCGGAACTCCGGCGCCCCGACGGGCAACCCGGGTGGCTCCCCGTCGGTCGCCGCACCCGGCCCGACCGGTTCGCTGCTGACCCCGCAGTCCGGCAGCCCGTCACCCACCCCGGGCGACTCGGGCGGCGGGAGCGGGACGAACGACGGTGGCGGTAGCGGGACGAACGGCGGCGGTGGCACGGGCACCGACAGCGGCGGGGGCACGAACGACGGTGGCGCGTCGGCCGCCCCGGTGGCCGCCGACGGCAGCTGCACCGACTCGGAGCTCCAGGTGACCCCGGTGGCCCTGCCGGCCACCGCGCAGCGGGGCACGGTGGTCACCCTGCGGCTCAAGGTCAAGAACATCTCGGAGCGTACGTGCAGCCGGGATGTCGGGGCCGACCTCCAGGAGCTCTACATCAAGGCCGGCGCGAACCGGATCTGGTCCTCCGACACCTGCGGCACCGGCAAGGGCTCGGACGTGCAGTCGTTCACGCCGAACTTCGAGCGCTCCTACGAGCTGGGCTGGAACGGCAAGCTGGACAACCGCTGCGCCAACGGGGTGGCAAACGGCCAGTTCGCCCCGATCGGCACGTACCAGGTCTTCGCCCGGGTGGGCTCCAAGCTCGGCGAGCCGGTGAAGCTGACCATCACCGGCTGACCCCGGTCAGACGTAGCGCTCCAGGATGGACGCCTCGGCGAGCCGGGACAGCCCCTCGCGGACGCCCCGGGCGCGGGCGTCGCCCACCCCCTCGACCGCCTGGAGGTCCTCCACGGTCGCGCCCAGCAGCCGCTGGAGGCTGCCGAAGTGCACCACCAGCCGGTCGACCACGGCCGCCGGGAGCCGGGGCACCTTGGCCAGCAGGCGGAAGCCGCGCGGGCTCACCGCGGCGTCGAGCGCGTCGGAGGCGGACGGGTAGCCGATCGCCTTGGCCACCGCGACCAGGTCGATCAGCTCGGTGGCGCTGAGCAGGTCGAGCTCGACCAGCGCCTCGTCGAGGGTGCGCGACTTCCGGCCGACCGGGAGGTAGTCCCGGATGACCAGGGTGCGGTCGGCGTCCACGCCGGCCATCAGCTCGTCGAGCTGGAGGGCGAGCAGCCGCCCGTCGGTGCCCAGCTCGACCACGTAGCCGGCGATCTCGTCAGCGATCCGGCGGACCATCTCCAGCCGCTGCACCACGGCCACCGCGTCGCGGACGGTGACCAGGTCCTCGATCTCCAGGGCGGAGAGCGTGCCGGAGACCTCGTCCAGCCGGAGCTTGTAGCGCTCGAGGGTGGCCAGCGCCTGGTTGGCCCGGGAGAGGATGGCGGCCGAGTCGTCCAGGACGTGCCGCTGGCCGTTGACGTAGAGGCTGATGATCCGCATGGACTGGCTGACCGAGATCACCGGGTAGCCGGTCTGCCGGGCCACCCGCTCGGCGGTGCGGTGCCGGGTGCCGGACTCCTCCGTGGGGATCGACGGGTCGGGCATCAGGTGCACCGCGGCCCGGACGATCCGGGTGCCGTCGCTGGAGAGCACCACGGCGCCGTCCATCTTGCACAGCTCGCGGACCCGGGTCGCGGAGAACTCGACGTCGAGCGGGAAGCCGCCGGTGCAGATCTGCTCGACGATCTTGTCGTAGCCGAGCACGATCAGCGCGCCGGTGCGGCCGCGCAGGATCCGCTCCAGGCCGTCGCGCAGCGCGGTGCCCGGCGCCATGAGGGCGAGGTTGGCCCGCAACGGGTCACCGCCGGCCCCGCCGACGCTTCCGGTGACGCTCACGCTGATGGCACGGGCGGGGGAGCCCACGGCGCCGGTGCGGGCGTGCGGCGTCGTCGCGGCGGGCTTGGTGGCATCGCGGTCGATCGGCACGGGCACAGTCTACGGACTGCGGTGCGGTGGGTGCTCTCGCGGTTACTGTGATGTGTCACGATGTCCGGCTCCCCCGGTCGCCGACCCGCTGCGTCGACTGTCCGAAATCGCCCGGGCGGTCCCACCGCACGCGTACCGACCGTCACTCCGCCGACGCGCGCGCGGCAGCTTGGAGGGCCCCTCGGACGTCGGTGACCTCCATCACCCGCATGTTCTCCGGGGCCACCCCGCTGCTGCCGGGGCCGCAGCCGGGCGGCACCAGGGCCAGCCGGAAGCCCAGCCGGGCCGCCTCGGCCAGCCGGCGGGGAACGGCCCCGACCCGGCGCACCTCGCCGGTGAGCCCGACCTCGCCGATGGCCACCAGATGCGGGTTGAGGGCCAGGTTGAGGCCGCCGGAGGCGACCGCCAGCGCCACGGCCAGGTCGGCCGCCGGCTCGACCACCCGGATGCCGCCCACCGTGGCGGCGAAGACCTCGCGGTCGTGCAGGGTCAGCCGCTCGGTGCGCCGCTGGAGCACCGCGAGCACCATGGCCAGCCGGGCGCCGTCCAGCCCGGAGACGGTGCGCCGGGGGGAGCCGGCGACCGTGGCGCCGATCAGCGCCTGCACCTCGGTGACCAGGGCCCGCCGCCCCTCCATGGCCACCGTCACGCAGGTGCCCGGCACCGGCTCCGAGTAGCGGGTCAGGAAGAGGCCGGACGGGTCGGCCAGGCTGCTGATGCCCCCCTCGTGCATCTCGAAGCAGCCCACCTCGTCGGCCGCGCCGAACCGGTTCTTCACACCGCGGACCATGCGCAGCGAGGAGTGCTTGTCGCCCTCGAAGTGCAGCACCACGTCGACCAGGTGCTCCAGGACCCGGGGGCCGGCGACCTGGCCGTCCTTGGTGACGTGCCCGACCAGCACGGTGGCGATGCCGCGCTCCTTGGCGACCGCGACGAGCGCCGCGGTGACCGCCCGGACCTGGGTCACCCCGCCCGGCACGCCCTCGGTGCCGGTGGTGGAGATGGTCTGCACCGAGTCGAGCACCAGCAGCCCGGGCTTGACCGCGTCGAGGTGGCCGAGCACCGCCGACAGGTCGCTCTCGGCGGCCAGGTAGAGCTGGTCGTGCAGGGTGCCCATCCGCTCGGCGCGCAGCCGCACCTGGCTGACCGACTCTTCGCCGCTGACCACCAGCGACGGGCTGCCGGCGTTGGCCGCCCACTGCTGGGCGACGTCGAGCAGCAGGGTGGACTTGCCGACCCCGGGCTCGCCGGCGAGCAGCACCACGGCGCCGGGGACCAGGCCGCCGCCGAGCACGCGGTCGAGCTCGCTCACGCCGGTGGCCCGGGCCCGGGCGGGCGCGGCGCTGATGGTGGCGATCGGGCGGGCCGGCTCGGCGGGCATCCGCGAGCTGACCACCCGGCCGGAGACCAACGGGCCGCTCACCGTGCACTCGACCACCGAGCCCCACTCGCCGCACTCCGGGCAGCGCCCGACCCACTTGGGGGGCTGGTGCCCGCAGGCGTCGCACTCGTAGGCCGGGCGCGGCTCACGGGCGGTGGCCCGGCCGCGGCCGGCGGTGGCGCGGGGCGAGGTCGATCGGGGCGTGCTCACCCCAGGACGCTAACCGGACGGTACGACGAAAGCCCACCCGGAAACGGCGACACCGCCGGCGTGGCGCTGGCCACACCGGCGGTGTCGTCGAAAACGGGTCGGGCGATCAGCTGTGGCCGCCGCCCTCGGTGCCGCCCTCGTGGCCCTCCTCGATGAGGCCGCCCGGGTGGCCGGCGCCGCCCTCCTCCTCGCGGGGCTGCACGACCGGCGAGGGCGGCGCGGCCGGGGTCAGCGGGACGCCGACCGCCGCGCCGGTCCTGATCACCTTGCCGCCGCCGAAGTCGAAGGTCAGGTTGGCCGGCTGGCCGACCAGCAGGCGCTGGTTCAGGCCGACGAGCTGGAGGAACTGCGGGCTGTTGCTGGTGAGCTGCACGTAGCTCAGGGCCGGGATCTCGATCCGGGCCGGCCGGCCGGCCGGCGCGGACTCGCTGGCCGACGGCGACGGGTTCGCCGAGGCGGACCCGCTGGCCGAGGCGGAGCCGCTCGCCGACGGGGACTCGGTGGTGCCGAGCGACTGGCTGGGCGAGGCGCTCGGGTCGGTCGCGGTGGGCGACGCGGAGGCCGGCTCGGTCGGCGAGCCGGTCGGGGTGGCCTCGTCGCTGCCCGCCCCGGCGCCGCCGCTGAGCAGAATCTCGCGGGCGCTGTCGGTGGTGACGGTCACGGTCACCGGCTGCTGGCTGTCGTTGTAGATCACGACGTTCAGCCGCGCGTTGGCGCCGGACTTGTAGCCCTCCGGGCCGGGGAACTCCAGGTAGAGACCGCGCACCTTGTAGAGGTTGTCGGGGGTCTGGACGTTGACGCCCTGCACCGACGGGATCTTGTTGGCGGTCTCGGCCACCTGGCCGGCGCCACACCCGGACAGCAGCAGGCTCGCCGCCGCCGCCGTACCGGCCAGCAACAGGGCCGCCCGCCGGGAACCCCTGATCGAGCGCGTCACGTCGGTCCTCCTCGTCACGATCCCCGCCCGGCCGCACGCCGGACACGGGGTGGCCATACCCGCGCAGACCGCGCTCCAGGGTAGTTGGAGCTGATCGAGGCCCGCACGCCGACCCGGTAATGCCACCTTCGCGGGGAACCGTCAGACCACCCGGCCGCTCGCCACCAGCAGCACCACGTCGATGAGTGCCACCACCAGCACGGCCCGGAAGGCGGCCACCGGCCGGCCGCCGGCCGCGGTCGCGGCGCGTCCGGCGTACCAGCCGAGGGCCGGCACCCCGACGGCGGCGGCCACCGCCGCCAGCCCGGCCCACGACGGCGGCCCGGGCGGCCCGACGACCAGCGCGACGGTGGCCGCGAGGAGCAGCCCGGCGGCGGCCACCCGACTGCCCGCCGGCCCCAGCCGGTGCGGCAGCCCCCGCACCCCGGTCCGCGCGTCGTCCGCCAGGTCGGGCAGCACGTTGGCGAAGTGTGCCCCGGCCCCCAGCAGCGCGGCGGCGGCGACCAGCCAGAGCGGGGGCGCGGGCGCCCCCGGCAGGGCCAGCACCACGAAGGCGGGCAGCGCGCCGAACGAGACCGCGTAGGGCAGCACCGAGACCCGGGTCGACTTCAGTGGCCAGTTGTAGAGCAGTGCCGAGACCAGGCCGAGGGTGGCGCAGAGCGCCGCCGCCGGGCCGGTGGCCAGCGCCAGCAGCGGGGTGGCGACGGCGGCCGGCACGGTGGCCCGGGCCAGGACCCGCCGGGAGACCGCGCCGGTGGTCACCGGTTTGTCGGTACGCCCCACCGTGGCGTCCCGGTCGGCGTCGATCAGGTCGTTGCTCCAGCCCACGGCGAGCTGGCTGGCCAGCACCGTGAGCGCCACGGCGGCGACCCCGCCCCAGCCGTGGCCCACGGCCCGGGCCAGCAGCCCGGCCACCACGGTGACCGCGGCGGCCGGTTCCGGGTGGCTCGCCCTGACCAGCCCTAACACCGACATCGACATAAGGGAAGTCTGGTCGTTACCGGGGAGTCGTGCCACGCTCGGTCCATGCGCGACGCGGCCCCGGTGTCCACCCCGCCCCGGGTGCTGCCGCGCAACGATCCCCGGCAGTACGACGACCTGGCCGGCGAGTGGTGGCGACCGGACGGCGCGTTCGCGATGCTGCACTGGCTGGCCCGGGCCCGCGCGGCGCTGGTGCCACCGGCGTCCGAAAGCGACGACCTGCTGGTCGATCTCGGCTGCGGCGCCGGCCTGCTCGCCCCGCACCTGGCCGGCAAGGGCTACCGGCACGTCGGGGTGGACCTGACCCGCTCCGCCCTCGACCAGGCCGCCGCGCACGGCGTGACGGTGGTCCAGGGTGACGCCACCGCGGTCCCGCTCGCGGACGGCTGCGCGGCCGTGGTCTCCGCCGGTGAGCTGCTGGAACACGTGCCGGGCTGGCGGCGCGCGGTGGCCGAGGCGTGCCGCCTGCTGCGGCCGGGCGGCCTGCTGGTGCTGGACACCCTCAACGACACCCTGCTGGCCCGGCTGGTCGCGGTGGAGCTCGGCGAGCGGCTGCCCACCGTGCCGCGCGGCATCCACGATCCACGGTTGTTCGTGGACGCCCGCGCCCTCGTCGCCGAATGTGCCCGGCACGGCGTGGCGCTGCGGCTGCGCGGCATCCGACCCGAGCTGGGCGGGACACTGGCCTGGCTGCTGCGCCGGATGCGCGGCGGTGACCGTCCTGCCCGGACGGAGCCGCGCATCGTGCCGACCTGGTCGACCGCGGTGCTCTACCAGGGCCGCGGGCACCGGAGCGGGTAGCGGGGGCCGCCCGGGGTAAAGGGACGCCGAGAAGGGGGCTACATGACTGTGCACGCGCTGGAGGCGGCCCGCAGGTTGGCGCCGCGACTGGCCGCCCGCGCGGCCGACCACGACCGGGACGGCTCCTTCCCGGTCGACGACTTCGCCGACCTCCGGGAGGCCGGCCTGTTCGGGCTGATGGTGCCGCGTGAGCTGGGCGGCATGGGAGCCACCTTCGCCGAGTACGCCGCGGTCGCCACCGAGCTGGCCCGGGGCAACGGGGCGACGGCCCTGGTGTTCAACATGCACGCCTCGGTCACCGGCGCGCTGGGCGCGGTCACCGAGGAGCTGGCCGAGGCCCTCGGCGTACCGGACGAGGCGCTGGCGGCCCGGGACCGGCTGCTCCGCGCGGCGGCCGAGGGCGCCTGGTACGCGGTGGCGATGAGCGAACGCGGCGCCGGCGCCCGGCTGTCCCAGCTCAGCACGGTCTACCAGCCGGTCGAGGGCGGGTGGCACCTCAAGGGCAGCAAGACCTTCTGCTCCGGCGCCGGCCACCCGGACGGCTACCTGGTGGCCGCCCGCAGCGCCGCCGACCAGTCGGTGGTCTCCCAGTTCCTGGTACCCGCCGGGGAGGGGCTCACGGTCGAGCCCACCTGGGACTCGCTCGGCATGCGCGCCACCTCCTCGCACGACCTGCACCTGGACGTGACCGTGCCCGCCGACCGGCTGCTCGGCGGGGTGGAGGGCCTGGCCCTGGTGGTCGCCCAGCTCATGCCGCACTGGCTGGTGGCCAGCTACGCGGCCGTCTACGTCGGGGTGGCCCGGGCCTCGATCGACGCCGCCGCCGAGCACCTGAACGCCCGCAACCTGGCCGGCCTGCCGGCGGTCCGGGCCCGGCTGGGCCGGGCGGACGCGGTCGTGGCGGCGGCCGAGCTGGTGGTCGCCGAGGCGGCCCGCCGGGTCGACGAGGCGCCGGGCGACGCGGAGACCAACCGCTGGGTGTGGCGCGCCAAGCTGCTCGCCGGCACCACCGCCGCCGAGGTGGCCGCGTCCATGCTGGAGGCGGCCGGCACCTCGGCCACCCGGCGGGGGCATCCGCTGGAGCGGCTCTACCGGGACGCCCGGTGCGGCTCGCTGCACCCGGCCACCTCCGACGTCTGCGCCGACTGGCTCGGCATCGCCGCGCTCGGCGGTGATCCGGATCGCGACGGCGCGACGCCTCGTTGGTGAGCGCGAGGAGCGAGCCGGAGCCCCGCGGTCGCGAACGAAGGGCGGCGGGTGAATCAGATTTGCGAGTTCCGCAGTCGCGAGCGGACGGGACTCGTTGGGGAAGCGTGGGGTTCGGGGACGAGAGGTGGGGGACATGGGCGTGCCGGTGATCGCGGGCCTGGGTACGGCGCAACCGCCGTCCGCCGCGCAGGACGAGTTGTGGGCGGGCTTCTTCGCGAAGCACTTCTCCGGGACCACCCGGGCGCTGGCCGAGCGGATCTTCGCGAACTCCGGGGTGTCCCGCCGCCAGGCGGCGGTGAACCCGCTGCTGGAGGACGTCTCCGAGTGGCCCACCGAACGCCGGATGCGGCGCTACCAGGTCGAGGCGTTGCCGCTGGGCAAGGAGGCGGTCGGTCGGGCCCTGACCGCCGCCGGGCTCGACGCCGGTGACGTCGGCCTCTTCGTGGTCTGCTCCTGCACCGGGTACGCCACCCCGGGGCTGGACATCCTGCTCGCCCGGGACCTGGGCATGGCCCCGGCCACCCAGCGCATGTTCGTGGGGCACATGGGCTGCTACGCGGCCCTGCCCGGGCTCGGCGCGGCGAGCGACTTCGTCACCGCCCGGGGCCGCCCCGCGCTGCTGCTCTGCGCGGAGCTGACCAGCCTGCACATCCAACCGCCGGGCGCCCGGGTGGACACCCAGCAGATCGTCTCGCACGCGCTCTTCTCGGACGCCGCGGTCGCCGCCGTGGTCGTTCCCGGCGGCCGGGGGTACGCGCTGCGCGAGGTCACCTCGGTCACCGACACCTCCACCGCCGACCACATGACCTGGGACGTCACCGACACCGGCTTCCGGATGGGGCTGTCGCCGAAGGTGCCGCAGGTGCTCTCGCACCACGTCCGGGGGCTGGTCGACGACCTGCTGGCCCGGCACGGGTGGCAGCGTTCCGAGGTGGACGGCTGGGCGGTGCACCCCGGCGGCCCGCGCATCCTCAACGTGGTGGAGCGGGAGCTGGCCCTGCCGCCGACGGCGCTCGCGGCGTCCCGGGCCACGCTGGACGAGCACGGCAACTGCTCGTCCCCGACCGTGCTGCTGATCCTGGACCGGCTGCACCGGGCGGAGACGCCGCCGGAGCGGGTCGTGATGCTGGCCTTCGGACCGGGCCTCACCCTCTACGCGGCGCTGCTGGAGCGCACCTCCTGACCGGACGGTGGCCACCGCCCCGCGCCGCTACGCTCTGCGCGTGGCTTCCGACGAGCGGATCCGGAGTGCGCTGCTGGCCGGGTTGACCGTGGCGGCGCTGGCGGTCGGCGCGGGCTGGTGGCGGGCGGCGGCGCCGGCGCTGGGCCGGCCCGAGCCCGAGCCCACCCCGTCGACCGGCGCCTTCCTCGAACCCGGCTACCGGGTGGTCGACCCGCGGACCGGACAGGTGCTCCCCGGGCCGGAGGCCGACCCGGACGAGGCGGTGGTCATCCACCAGGAGCCCGGCGACTCGACCGTGACCGTGGTGTCCGACGTCCTCTGGCACGACGGCTCCCATCTGCGCCCCGGCGAGCTGGTGGAACGTCAGGTCGCCTCGTCGGCCGCCGACAGGTACGTGCTGACCGTCGGCTGCACCGGCGGGGGCGCGCTCACCGTGAGGTGGTCGGGCGCTGAGGAGGACGGCGAGGACCTGACGATGGGCTGCGCGTCCGGGCCGGTGATCCGCCTGCTCACCGCGGACGGAGGACCGCTGCTGGTGCGGTTCACCGTCACGGGCGCGGAGGTGGACCTGGACGCCCGGCTGGCCTGGCGATCCTGAGCGGCGGTCAGCCGGCCAGCCGGACCAGGTCGTCGCGGTAGTCCGACGCCGGCCCCAGCTCCGGCACCACCCGGACCAGGGTGCCCTGCCGGTCGACCAGCAGGGCGGCGGCCGTGCCGGGGTGGGCGGAGAGGTGCAGGTAGGAGCGGAGGCCGCCGGCCGGGTCGGCGAGCGGGCGTACCCCGGTGGCGGGGGCGGCCCCGGCGGTGCGGCCCTCGGTGACGGTGACCACCGTGACCCCCGGCGGCGCGGCGGCCGCCGCGGTGCGGACCTGCTCCGCGCACGTGCAGGCGTCGACCAGGACGATCATGGCGGGCAGGAGGCCGCGCAGCGACACCGGCGCGTCGTCGGAGCCGACCAGGTCGAGCGCCGGCAGCGGCCCGACCGGGGCCGTCGGGTACGGCAGCACCGTGGGCGCGCCGCCGGAGCGGCTCGCCCGCGGCCAGGTGACCGCCGCCAGGCCGGTGAGCGTGATCACCACGGCTACCAGCAGGACCAGCATCGGCAGCCCGAGCGACGGCCGGCCGGCCGGGCCGAGGCGCCGTCGCCAGGTGGCCTGCCGGCGGTCCCGGCGCAACTCGCGACGCACCTGCCGGGCCTCCTCGGCCAGCGCCGAGGCGTCGTCGGGGACGACCACCCGGCCCCACTCCGGGGGCAGGTCGGGCAGCCCGTCGGGTGGCCCGTGGCCGTCAGCGTCAGGCATGCCCATCGGACCCCCAGGAGCCGTCTCGGTGAGCGGACGTCAGTCCACCTCAAGCGTCCCGCACCGGTGGTCGTACCGCCACACCTGGGCGCACGTGGAATTCCGGGGCTACCATGGAAGGAGCGCATCGCCCTAGATATGAACGCTTCCGTCACTCTTACCGGGTTGTCATCCGTTGGTCACGGAGCGTGTCGAAACCATCGGCTTGACCGCCTGTCAAGCTGAAGAAATACCTCTCACAGGGCCCCTGAGCTGCGCCAACGGTCAGGACAGCGGTGAGACATCGGTGCCTGAGCGTGTTACCCTAGACACAGCGAAAGGGGTTTCGAACCTATGGTTTTCAGTGTCGGCGAGACCGTTGTTTACCCCCACCACGGGGCCGCACTCATCGAGGCAATCGAGACTCGGGTCATCAAGGGCGAGCCCAAGCAGTACCTCGTCCTGAGGGTCGCGCAGGGTGACCTGACGGTCCGGGTGCCCGCCGAGAACGCCGAGATCGTGGGTGTGCGAGAGGTGGTCGGCGAAGAGGGCCTGGGCAAGGTCTTCGACGTGCTCCGTGCACCGCACACCGAGGAGCCGACCAACTGGTCGCGGCGTTACAAGGCGAATCTGGAGAAGCTGGCCTCCGGTAACCCGCTGAAGGTCGCCGAGGTCGTCCGCGACCTGTGGCGCCGGGAGCGGGAGCGGGGTCTCTCCGCGGGTGAGAAGCGCATGCTGGCCAAGGCGCGCGACATTCTCGTCGGCGAGGTCGCGCTGGCCGAGAAGAGCACCAAGGACGAGGCGGAGACGCTGCTCGACAAGGTGCTGACCGAGGCCTGATCCGCACCACGTCGTCCTACCCACCCCGCAGCAAACGAATCCGAGGACCGCGACGTGACCGCGCAGCTCAATCCGCGCGGTGACGTCGCGGTCCTTGTTCCTGCGGCCGGAGCCGGCGTACGCCTCGGCCCGGGCGCTCCCAAGGCGCTCCGGCTGCTCGCCGGCGAGCCGCTGCTGGTGCACGCGCTACGCCGGATCGCCGCCGCGCCCTCGGTGCACACCGTGGTGGTGGCTGCCCCGGCCGCCGACGTCGAGTCGGTCCGGGTGATGCTCGCGCCGGTCGCCCCCGTGACCGTGGTGCCGGGCGGAGCCGAGCGCCAGGCGTCGGTGGCCGCCGCGCTGGCCGCCGTCCCCGCCGGGCCGGAGATCGTCCTGGTGCACGACGCCGCCCGGGCCCTCACCCCGCCCGACCTGGTCGAGTCGGTGGCCGCGGCGGTCCGCGCCGGCCACGACGGGGTGATCCCGGTGCTGCCGGTGGTCGACACCATCAAGGAGGTCGACGCCGGCGAGCAGGTCCTCGGCACGGTCGACCGGGCCGCCCTGCGCGCCGTACAGACCCCGCAGGGCTTCCGCCGGTCGGTGCTGACCGCCGCGCACGAGGCGGCCGGCGACCCGCTCACCGACGACGCCGGCCTGGTCGAGAAGCTGGGCGTCCCGGTGTTCTGCGTACCGGGGTCGGAGCTGGCTCTGAAGATCACTCGCCCGTTCGACCTGGCCCTGGCCGAGCACCTGCTGACCACCGGCGCCTGACGCGTACCCTCGGCTCATGATCGTTCCTCGGGTGGCCATCGGCACCGACGTGCACGCCTTCGCGGCCGGGCGACCCTGCTGGGTCGCCGGCCTGCACTGGCCGGACCAGGACGGCCTGGCCGGCCACTCGGACGCCGACGTGGCGGCGCACGCCGCCTGCAACGCCCTGCTCTCCGCCGCCGGCCTCGGCGACCTGGGCGCCAACTTCGGGGTGGACCAGCCAGAGTGGGCGGGTGCGTCCGGGGTGGCCCTGCTGACCGAGAGCGCCCGGCGGGTCCGGGCGGCCGGGTTCGAGATCGGCAACGTGTCGGTGCAGGTGATCGGCAACCGACCCAAGATCGGTCCGCGCCGGGACGAGGCGCAGCGGGTCCTCTCCGACGCCGTCGGCGCTCCGGTGACCGTCTCCGCCGCCACCACCGACGGCCTGGGCTTCCCCGGGCGCGGCGAGGGGCTCACCGGCATCGCGGTGGCCCTGGTCTACGAGGCACCGACGGCGTGACGTGGCGACCGGGTGGTACCCGGTCGCCACGCCGGATCAGTCGACGTCCGTGCAGACGTCGTGGGTGGTGCCGTGGAGCATCGTGATGGTCTTCTCGAAGGTGGGGGTGAACTCCACGGTGAACTGGCCGTCGACGATCCACAGCCCCTTCGGCAGCGAGCCCGCGTTCTCCCGGAAGCCGAGCAGCACCGGTCCGGTCACGTACCAGGTCATCGACCCGTCCGTGCCGTAGACGACCAGCGAGGTGCCGCTCGCGTCCGCCGTGGACGTCGCCCCGGTCTCGAGGTTGGTCACCCGGTCGATCAGGGTGCCGGTGAACAGCTCCCGCTTCGGCGAGCCGTCCGGGTAGGTGGACAGGGTGAGCTTCCGGACCTCGTCGACGATCGGTTCCACCCGCACGGCGAAGTCGCATCGGGCACCGGCCGGCATTTCGAACGCCTCCTGCGGGGCCGGCTCCCAGGTGCCGGGGGCGATGTCGCCGGCCGCGGCGGACGCCGAGCCGGGCAGGGCCGCGACGATCGCGGCCACGACCGACGCCACCGCGACGCTCATCTTGAAACGCATGGTCACTCCATCCGTGCTTCCGATCAGGGCCGGAACAGGCTCCCCAGCCCCGCTCACCACCGGCTCACCGCGCGCCGAGCCGGAGCCGGGGCGGCACCGCCGGCCGCCGGGCCGCCCGCCGGAGGCACCCACCATCCGCTCACCGCCGGATGACAACCGGCGGCCCGGGCCAGCCTGTCCTGTTCGGTATGGAATTCCGACTGCTCGGACCCTTCGAGGCCCGCCACCGGGGCCGGCCGGTCGAGGTCGGCAGCCGTCGCCAGGAACGCTGCCTGCTCGGGGTGCTGCTGCTCGAACCGGGTCGGGCGGTCCCGATCGACCGCCTCATCGACCTGCTCTGGAACGGCCGGCCGCCGGCGTCGGCCCGGGGTGCCGTGCAGACGTACATCGGCCGGTTGCGGGGTTCGCTGACGCCGTACGGGGTGCGGATCAGCACTCGCGGCGATGGTTACCTCGTCGAAGCTGACGGGCACCGCGTCGACGTCGACGAGTTCGGCGAGCTGGTCCGGGCGGCCGGGGCCGCCGCCGACCCCGCGGAGCGGGTGCGGCTGCTCGACCGGGGGCTGGCCCTCTGGCGAGGACCGCTGCTCGCCGACGCGGCGGACGGCGAGCTGCGGGACCGGCTGGACGGCACCGTCGAGGAGCTCCGGCTGGTCGCCGTCGAGCTGCGCGCTGAGTCGCAGCTCGCGCTGGGCCAGCACGCCCGAGCGATCGCCGAGCTGATGCCCCTGGCCGCCCGCCACCCGACCAGGGAACAGCTCGTC
Source organism: Micromonospora sp. I033 (assembly GCF_053890995.1). NCBI lineage: Bacteria > Bacillati > Actinomycetota > Actinomycetes > Micromonosporales > Micromonosporaceae > Micromonospora > Micromonospora sp. I033. The sequence goes on from NZ_JBSSLX010000074.1 coordinate 14,538, forward strand.
GCCGTCCTGATGACGGCGCTGTACCGGGGTGCCCGCCGGGCCGACGCGCTGCGGCTGTACCGGACCACCCGGCAGGTGCTCGTGGACGAGCTGGGCGTCGAGCCGGGGCCCCGCCTGCGGGAGGTGCACAGCCGGATCATGCGCGGCGACGACCGGCTGGACCGGCCCGGGCGGCCGGTGTACGAGGTACGAGTTCGCGACGAGAGCCTGCCGTGGAGCGTCGGGGGCCACCCGGCGCTGGATTTCTGCAACACCTTCGCGGGGTGGGGTCACGAACCGCCGCTGCCCGGTGCCGAGTGGCTGCGCGGCTACCGCACCCTGGCCGTGTGGGCCGGGCACGTCGGTCTCGTTGACGACGTCTCGGTCAGCCGCCTGCTGCACCTGAGTCGGCGGGACCCCGACCGGGCCGAGGCCGTGCTCGCCGAGGCCCGAGGGCTGCGGCACGCGCTGTACGCCTGCCTGACCGGGCCGGACGACCGGCATGCGTTCGACGTGGTCGCCCGGTACGCGGAGGCCGCCACGAAGGAGCTGGTGTTCCGGCGCGAGGCCGACGGCCGCGGGCACTGGTGGCCGGCGCTCGGGGCCGGGCTCCGGATGCCGCTGCACGCCGTGGCGTGGAGCGCCGCCCAGTTGCTCGCCGACCCGCGCCGGCTCACCCTCCGGACCTGCCCGGACGAGCGGTGCGGGTGGCTCTTCCTGGACGACAGCGGGCTGCGGCGCTGGTGCAGCCTGGGCACCTGCGGACGCTCGCTGGACCGGTCCCGCTGCCACAGCGCCTGACCGGCGCCCCGCCGTACGCTGGCGGGCGGCAGACCGGGCGGAGGGCTACGCTCGGCGGGATGTCGAGTGACGCCGCCCCCGACCAGTCCGCCGCCGACGGCTACCTCCAGCGCGCGCAACTCCTCGCCGAACTGGGCCGGTACGACGAGGCCGCCGAGGAACTCGACGGTGCGCTCGCCATCGATCCGCGGAACGCCGAGGCGTTGACCATGCAGGCCCGGGTGCACCTGGCCGCGAACCGGCCGGCGGAGGCGCTGCCGGTCGCCGAGGCGGCCGTGGCCGCCGCCCCCGGGGCGGTCTCACCGCTGGTGGCGCGCGGCTTCGCCCTGGTCGACCTGGGCCGGTGGCGCGCCGCGGCGCGCACCGGGGACGAGATCCTGGCGCACGGCCCGGACGACGCGTACGCCCAGCGGAGCGCCGCCGCGATCCTGGCCGGGGCGCGCAACGGGCAGCTCGCGCTCAACGCCGCCTGGCGGGGTGTGGAGCTGGCCCCGGAGACCGCGCAGGCGCACCTGGTGCTCGGCCTGGTCGCCGCCCGGCTGGAGCTGTACGACCTGGCCGAGCGGGCCTACCGGGAGGCGTTGCGGCTGGACCCGGAGCTGGCCGAGGCGCGGCACGACATGGGCGTGATCCGGCTGGAGCAGCGCCGCTACGCCGAGGCGCTGGAGCACCTGGCCGAGGCGGCGGCCATGGACCCGGCGGGTGCCGACGCCGGCCGGACCACCGCCGACGAGCTACGTGGGCTGATGCTCCACGGCGCCGGCTGGACGCTTGTGGCCACCGTGCTGGTCGCCTGCCTGGCCCCGGTCGCGCCGGGCCCGTCCCGGGTCCTCGCGGTGCTGGCCGCGCTCGGCGGGGCGCTGCTGCTCCGGCGGCACGCGGCCCGGCTGCCCGGCCTGCTGGACACGATCCTGCCCGGGCTGTTCCGCGCCGACCGCACCCTGGCCGTGGCCGGGTGCGCGGTGGCCGCCGCGCCGGCGCTGCTGGTGCTCTACGCGCTGGTCGGCGGCCCGTGGCCGCTGGTCACCGGGATCGCGGTGACGGTGGTGGCCGGGTTCGCGGTGCTCGCCCGCACCGGCCGGCACCCGGTGCGCTAGGCGCGGCGGGCCCAGGTCCAGGCGTACCCGTCGTCCTCGCAGGCGGTCGCGGCGTCGCAGAGGTCCAGCGGGCGGAAGGTGTCCACCATGACCGCCAGCTCGTCGAAGAAGTCCGCCCCGATCGACCGTTCGGCGGCGCCCGGCTGGGGGCCGTGGGTGAAGCCGGACGGGTGCAGCGAGATCGAGCCCTGCTCGATGCCGGAGCCGCGCCGGGCCTCGTAGTTGCCGCCGGTGTAGAAGAGCATCTCGTCGGAGTCGACGTTGTGGTGGTTGTAGGGCACCGGGATGGCGTCGGGGTGGTAGTCCACCTTGCGCGGCACGAACGAGCAGATCACGAAGTTCGGGCCCTGGAAGGTCTGGTGCACCGGCGGCGGCTGGTGGATCCGGCCGGTGATCGGCTCGAAGTCGTGGATGGAGAACGCCCACGGGTACATGTGCCCGTCCCAGCCGACCACGTCGAACGGGTGGTTCGCGTAGACGTACCTGGTCCAGCCGCGACGGTGGCGGACCAGCACCTCGACGTCGGTCTCGTCGACCAGCAGCGGCGTGTCCGGCCCGCGGACGTCCCGCTCGCAGTAGGGCGAGTGCTCCAGGAACTGCCCGCGCACGGAGAGGTAGCGCTTGGGCGGGCCGACGTGGCCGGCGGCCTCGATGGCGAGCAGCCGGGTCGGCTCGCCGCCGGTGGGCACGAGGCGGTGGATGGTCGAGGTGGGAATGATGACGTAGTCGCCGGCCACGGCCTCCAGCACGCCGAACGGCGACTCCACCCGCAGCGTCCCGGACTCGACGTAGAGGCAGTGGTCGCCGGTGGCGTCCCGGAACAGCGGTGACGGCCGGTCGGCCAGCACGTACGCGATCCGCACGTCGTCGTTGGCGAGCAGGTACTGCCGGCCGAGCACCGGGTCGGCGCCGGCCGCGTCGAGCTTGTGCGTGCGCAGGTGCCGCGGCTTGAGCGGCAGGTTGGGCACCCGGGTGAAGGCGGGCGGGGTGAACTCCTCGGCGGCCACGATCGCGGTGGGCGCGTGCCGGTGGTAGAGCAGCGACGAGTCGGACGAGAAGCCCTCCTGGCCGACCAGCTCCTCCGCGTAGAGGGTGCCGTCGGGCTGGCGGAACTGGGTGTGGCGCTTGCGCGGCACCTCGCCGACGCTGCGGTAGTACGGCATCTCGCCTCCCGATATGTCCCGTTCTCCGGCCGGGGACGTCCGATAATCGGACGCGGTTGTCCGTTCCTTGTAGCGTCCCGTAGATTCTTGTCTCGTGTCAACGCAGGTGCCCCGCCTTCTCGCCGGCCTGGTGGACGACGCGGCGGTCTTCCCGCCCGGCAGCGCCGCGCTACCGGACGCCGTGACCGCGCATCGCCAGCACCGCGCCGGCTGGTACGCCGACCTGGTCGGCCCGCTGCTGCTGCCCGCGTCGACCCTCCCGGACCTGCCCGGCCTGCTCGCCCCCGAGGCGTCCCTGGCGGTCGGCGTGATCGGCGACGTGCCGGTCGGCCGGCTGGAGGCGGCGCTCGCCGAGGCGGACGCCCGGCTCGCCGTCCGCCAGGTCGAGGCGCCCGTCGCCAAGCGTGGCGAGGATCCGCAGCCCGGCCTGGGCGACCTGGTCAAGCTCGCCGAGCGCCTCGGCGGCACCACCGTCTACGCGGAGATCCCGCTGACCTTCGGCCTGATGGGCGCGCTGGACGCCCTCGCCGAGGCACGGGCCGGCGGGCTGCCGGTGGCCGCCAAGTTCCGCACCGGCGGGCTGGCCGCCGAGCTCTTCCCGACCCCGGTCGAACTGGCCGCGGTGATCTGCGCCTGCCGGGACCGGGAACTGCCGTTCAAGCTGACCGCCGGGCTGCACCACGCGATCCGGCACCGGGACCCGGAGACCGGCTTCACCCACCACGGCTTCGTCAACGTGCTGGCGGCCACCCTGGCCGCCGCCGGGGGTGCCGAGGTCGACGGCGTGGCGGACCTGCTGGCCGCCACCGACCCGCTGCGCGTGGTGGAGCTGGCCCGGTCGCACCGGGAGGCCGAGCGCCCGCTCTGGGTCGGCTACGGCTCGTGCAGCATCTCCGAACCACTTACCGATCTGATCCGGCTGGGGCTGGTGAACGGGGGCTTCGAGGAATGAGCTGGGTGACAGGTGCCGCGGGTTCGCCGTACGGGGTGACCAACCTGCCGTACGGGGTGTTCCGGCAGGGCGACCGCGAGCCGCGGATCGGCGTACGCATCGGCGACTTCGTGCTCGACCTGGCCGGCGCGGAGGCCGCCGGGCTGGTGCTGGCCGCCGGCGCGCTCGGCCGGCCCACCCTCAACGACTTCATGGCGCTCGGCCGTCCGCAGTGGACCGCCGTCCGGCAGCGGGTCACCGAGCTGCTCACCGATCCCGCGCACCGGCCGACGGTGGAGCCGCTGCTGGTGCCGCTGCGCGAGGTGGAGCTGCTGCTGCCGTTCGAGGTCGCCGACTACGTCGACTTCTACTCGTCCGAGCACCACGCGTCGAACGTCGGGCAGATCTTCCGCCCCGGGCAGCCGGCGCTCCTGCCGAACTGGAAGCACGTGCCGATCGGCTACCACGGCCGCGCCGGCACGGTGGTGGTCTCGGGCACCCCGGTGGTCCGCCCGACCGGTCAGCGGGCCACCGCGCAGGGCCCGACCACAGGCGCCTCCGTCCGGCTGGACATCGAGGCCGAGGTCGGCTTCGTGGTCGGGGTGCCGAGCCGGCTCGGCGACCGGGTCCCGGTCGCGGACTTCGCCGACCACGTCTTCGGCGTGGTGCTGGTCAACGACTGGTCCGCCCGGGACATCCAGGCCTGGGAGTACCAGCCGCTCGGGCCCTTCCTGGGCAAGTCCTTCGCCACCTCGGTCTCGGCCTGGGTCACCCCGCTGGACGCGCTGGGTGACGCCTTCGTGCCGGCCCCCGACCAGGACCCGCCGGTGCAGGACTACCTGCGCGACACCCCGCACCTGGGGCTGGACCTGAGCCTGTCGGTCGAGTGGAACGGCGAGCGGGTGGCCGAGCCGCCCTTCGCCACCATGTACTGGACCCCCGCGCAGCAGCTCGCCCACCTCACCGTGAACGGCGCGTCGCTGCGGACCGGCGACCTCTACGCCTCCGGCACCGTCTCCGGCCCCGAGCGCGGGCAGGTCGGCTCGTTCCTGGAGCTGACCTGGGGCGGGACCGAGCCGGTGAAGTTCGCCGACGGCACCGCCCGGACCTTCCTGGAGGACGGCGACACGGTGACGATCACCGCCACCGCGCCCGGCCCGGACGGCACCACAATCGCCCTCGGCGAGGTCACCGGGAGCATCCGTCCGGCCCGCTGAGCGCCCCCTGTTCACTCTCCGTCCCCGGTCGCACCCGCTGTGCGATCGGGGACGTTTCCTTCCCCGTTGATCGTCGCGGATTGCGTACGCCCCGGCGGTGCGGGCCGGGGCGCACCCGAGTGAACAGGAAGGACCACGAGGATGACCGAGCTGACCGGCGCCGTCTGGCGCACCAGCAGCCGCTCCAACGATCAGGGCCTCTGCGTCGAGGTGGCGACAAACGTGATCGCCGCGCACGGCGTGGTGGGCGTACGCGACTCGAAGGACCCCCAGGGTCCGTCGCTCGCGGTCAGCCCACCGGGCTGGACGGCCTTCGTCGCCGCGATCCGGGGTGACGCCTTCCGTCGCTGACCGCTCGCCGTGGCCCGGTGCCCCGCACGGGGCACCGGTGGTGGAAATGTCACCGCAAGGCTCCCGTTACCCGGTGACGGCCCGTACCGTGGACGACACGGGAGGTGCCATGTCGACGGTGACGGTTTCCGCATTCATCGAAGCGCAGGACGTCGACGTCTGGCGGCTCCTCACCGACCTCCCGGCGCGGGCCGACTGGCTCTCCGCGGTCGGCACGGTCGACGTCCTCAGCCCCGGTGATCTCGGGCCCGGCACCGCCTGGCGGGAGACCCGGGTCCGGCCGGACGGCGTCGCCGAGCCGGAGGAGTTCCTGGTGGTCGAGGCGGTCGCGCCGGCGCGGCTGGTGCTCAGCTCGCGGGGCGCGGGCGCGGACTACCGGATCACCTGGACGCTGCGCACGGTCGAGCGGCGCCGGCGCGGCTGCACCGAGGTCACCGTCGAGCACGAGGCGGTGCCGACCCGCGCGTACGGCCGGGTGCTGGCGCTGATCCTCGGGGGCCTGGCCGCCCGGGCGGTGGAGGGCGCGCTCCGGCGTGACCTGGCCGACCTGGCGCTGGCCGTCGGGCCCACGCGGTCCGCCGAGGCCGCCTGAGCCGACCTCCCACCCGACCGGCGGCGGACGGCGAATCGCCGCTCCGCGCGGATGACGCCGCGCGGCGTCCGGGTGCCGCCGCTGGGTAGGGTGCCGGGCGGAGGTGCGGCATGGGGAAGCCCTCGGGGCGGCGGATCGTGGTGACGCTCGTGGCGGTGCTGGCCGTCGCGGCGTCGGCCGCCGTGGTGCTCCGGGTGCTCGCGCCCGCCGAGGTCGAGACGGTCGCCCGGGGCGGGTACCCGGCCACGCCCACCCCGCCGACCGGGGTGATCGGCCGGCTGCCGGTGGCGCCGCTGGTCGTGGACGGCCGGCTCCGCGTCTACGCGGGCGCCCGCCAGGTCTACGCCGACCAGCCCGTCTCCCGGAAGCACCGGGTCACCCCGTTCTGGTCCTACCGCCGCTGGCCGGCGAAGCTGGTCGGCGTGCTCGCCGAGGGCACCACGGTGGTGAGCCGCTGGTCCGACGGGAAGCTCGTGGCGCTGAACGCGCGTACCGGACGGGTCGCCTGGCGGGCCGACGGCCCCGAGCCGGGCGCGGTGCCGGAGCCGCGCCGCACCTACGCCGCCACGGTCTGGGATCCGGAGGGCCTGCACGTCACCAGGGCCGCCGACGGCCGCGCCGTGCTGGTCGCCGCCGGCCCCGGCGCGGTCGCCGGGTACGCCCTGGCGGACGGCGGCCGGCTGTGGCGGGCCGAGGTGGCGCGGGGCTGCCGCACGGACGTGGGCACCACGGCCGCCGGGGAGCTGCTCGGTGTGGACTCCTGCGCCGGCCCGGCCACGGTCGAGTTCCGGGACGCGGCGACCGGCGCGGTGCGTGGTCGCTGGCGACCCCCGGACGCGCCGGAGCAGCTCGTGGTGACCCCGGTCGGCTGCCGGGACGGGCACTCGGCCTGCCGGGGGCTGCGCACCGCGGGGCCCGGCGACGAGACCGGCCGGGGCTGGCTGGTCACCGGCGCGGCTGAGCCGGTGGCCGCCCCCGCCCTGGACGGCCCGGACACCGAACTGGACGGCGAGCGCGCGGTGGGGATCGCGGGCGGCGTGGTCACGGGACGGTCCGCCCGCACCGGCGAGGAGCTGTGGCGCCGGGCCGACCTGGGGCCGGTCCGGATCCTGGCGGTCGAACCGGGCCGGGTGCACCTGCTGACCGAGCGGCGCGACCTGGTCACCCTGGACCCGGTGACCGGGGCGGAGCGGTCGCGGTTCGCCATGGACATCGGCCGGGACGGGACCGGCTGGCAGCCCGGCCGGGCGCATGCGGCGGACGGCTACGTGGCGGTGGAGCGGCTCCGCGAGCGGGCCCGCCCGGACGACGACGACCAGGGGTACTACCTGATGGCCGAGCCGGTGCTGCTGGCCGCGACCTGACCACTCCATTCAACCGAAAACGGACAAACAGCCCTATAATTCCCAGGTACCGTCGGGTGAGACGTCCGGGGCCGGTCCGTAGGGGGTTGACGGACCGGCCCCGGGCCTGCGCCGTCAGGCCAGCGCGGCCTCGGCGGCGACCAGGAAGGCGTCGTTCTCGGCGGGCGTGCCGATGGTGACCCGCACGCCGTCGCCGGGGAACGGCCGGACGATCACCCCGCGCGCCTCGCACGCCTTGCCGAACTCGACGGCCCGCTCGCCCAGCGGCAGCCAGACGAAGTTGGCCTGGCTCTCCGGCACGTCCGGGACGAACTTGCGCAGCGCCTCGTTGACCCGGTCCCGCTCGGCGACGACCAGCGCGCAGCGCCGCTCGACCTCATCGGCCTGCGCCAGCGCGGCCAGCGCGCCGGCCTGGGCGGCCATGCTGGTGGAGAAGGGGGTGACCACCTTGCGCACCGCGGCGGCGACGGTCGGCTCGGCGACCAGCCAGCCGATCCGCAGGCCGGCCAGGCCCCACGCCTTGGACAGGGTGCGCAGCACCGCCACGTTCGGCCGGTCCAGGTAGCTCAGGCCGTCCGGCACCTCGGGGTCGGTGACGAACTCCCGGTACGCCTCGTCGATCACCACGAGCACGTCGTCCGGCACCGCGTCGAGGAAACGGTCCAGCTCGGCCTTGCGGACCGCGGTGCCGGTCGGGTTGTTCGGGTTGCAGACCAGGATCATGCGGGTCCGGTCGGTCACCGCCGCCGCCATCGAGGCCAGGTCGTGGCCGTGGCCGGCGTCGTTCGGCACCCGCACGCTGGTGGCGCCGCTGGTCGCCGCGATGATCGGGTACGCCTCGAAGGAGCGCCACGAGTAGAGCAGCTCGTCACCGGGGAGGCAGGTGGCCCGGACCAGGTGCTCGGCCAGCGCCACCGAGCCGCAGCCGGTGGCGATCCGGTCGGCGTCCACGCCGTACCGCTCGGCGAGGGCCTGGCGCAGCGCCACCACGCCCATGTCGGGGTAGCGGTGCGAGCCGGCCACCGCCTCGGCGACCGCCTCCACCACGCCGGGCAGCGGGCCGTACGGGACCTCGTTGCTGGCCAGCTTGATCGCCTCGGGCAGGCCCAGCTCGCGGGCCAGGTCGGCCGGGCTCCGCCCGGGCACGTAGTTGGGCAGCGCGTCCAGGTCGGCGCGGGTGAGCCGCAGCGGAGGCTGGTGACGTCCGGTGTCGGTCATGGGGTGTCTCCCGGGGGGTTGGCGCGGTCGCGCGGGGTGGTACGGGTGTCGGGCCGGGTGCGGGGGAGCTGGACCACCACGGTCTGCGCCCGCTTGTCGTGCAGGGCCTGCCGCAGCGGCTGGTCGAAGAGTGGGGAGACCGCGTCGACGAACTGGAGCAGCAGGCCGAGGCCGCAGCAGTACCAGAGCAGGGTGGGCAGGCCGAGGGTGCTCCAGCGCCGGGTGGCCCGGCCGAAGCCGAGCGGCTGGTCGGTCTCGACCGGCAGCGCGCGGACGCCCATCAGCCGCTTGCCGAAGGTCTGCCCGCGGGCGGCCATCGAGGGCACCTCGTAGGCGAACCAGAGCGCGGTGGCGATCAGCAGGATGGCGATCTGGAGCCCGGCGGCCTGGTCGCCCGGCTGCGGCAGCCCGTCGGTGGAGGTGTCCCCGGCCAGCGACCGGCGTACCGACTCGCGCAGGTAGGGCGAGATCTCCTCGATGTAGCGCCAGACGAACCAGCCGTTGACCGCGGCGTTGAGCAGGAACACCACGCCGAAGTCGATCAGGCGGGCGACCAGCCGGGCGCCGTACGAGGCGAGCGGCAGCCCGTGCGGGCGTGGGGCCGGCGGCCGGCCCGGCCAGCCCGGGTACGGCCAGCCCGGCGGCGGTCCGGGCTGGCCGGGCCGCGCTGCCCACGCTCCCGGCTGTCCCGGCTGCCCAGGCTGTCCCGGCTGTCCGGCCCATGGTCCCGGCTGCCCCGGCCAGGGCTGTCCCGGCCCACCG
>NZ_JBSSLX010000075.1:0-23788 GCF_053890995.1 Micromonospora sp. I033
GTGGGCTGGGAGATGTTTAAAAGAGACAGCCGTGCCTTCTTCACCCTGGCCGCCGCCAACGCCACCGGCTTCGAAGGCGGATTCGTCCCGGGACCGGTGCTGCCGGCGCTCTGCGGCGCCGAGCCGGGCGAGTCGGGGGTCGTCACCCGCCGTGCCCGGAGCCTGGCGTTCAAGCTGGCCGCCACCCCGAAGGAGTACGTCCCGGACGGCAGCTACCGGCACAGCATCACCGTCTATCGGGACGGACGGGCCGACGACGCGCTGGCCGAGCTGCGGCAGGCCGTGCGGGACTGCCCCGAGCAGCCGGTCTCGGACACGTCGGACGCGACGTGGCACCACCGCCTGTTCCGCGACACCGGATACGGCGACGAGTCGGTGCTGTTCGAGACCCGGACGTTGTCCCGGGACGTCAACGGCGACCCGACGGGCGGCGACGAGGTGCACCTGATCCGGGCGGTCCGGCGCGGCAACGTGGTGACCGTGCTCTGGGAACAGGGCTGGGAGGGCACCTCCACCGACCGCGCCCAGTTCGACGCGGACAGCCGGCGGGCGGTCGACGCGATCCGGAGGTGGCTGCCCTGACGGCCCGTTTTGCGCCCCCTGGGGTCGGTGCGCTACGGTAAACCAGCCGACGCGGGGTGGAGCAGCTCGGTAGCTCGCTGGGCTCATAACCCAGAGGTCGCAGGTTCAAATCCTGTCCCCGCTACTCGTGACGAAGGGCCCCGGAGGAAACTCCGGGGCCCTTTCGCCGTTCCGGACGCCGGCAGGGCGACGGTGACCGACGCCACCCGGCGGGATCGGGGAACCCGGCTGATCTCCACGGCGGACATGAGATAGGCTGTGAAAGCCGACGCGGGGTGGAGCAGCTCGGTAGCTCGCTGGGCTCATAACCCAGAGGTCGCAGGTTCAAATCCTGTCCCCGCTACTGTCACGAAAGGCCCCGGAGGAAACTCCGGGGCCTTTCGCCGTATCCGGGTGCGGTGATCCGGCCCGTCCGTCCTGCCCCGGTTGCACTTCTCGGCGAGGATGGGGGCATGTCTGGTTGGAACAGATGGTGGGGCCGCCTCAGCGCGGTCCTCGGTGCGGTCGTGCTCTCGGTGTTCGTACCGGTCGCGGCCTGGGCCTCCACGGGTACCGGTGAGCTGGTGGTGGAGGCCGCCCGGCGGCGGTCGCGGGGCGGCTTCGGCTTCCTCGGGCTGCTCTGCTGCCTGGTGGTGGTCGTGGTGATCGTGCTGCTGGTGCTGCGACTGATGCGCGGCCGGCGCGGCGGCCCGCCGCGCTGACGATGACCGTTCCGCCCGCCGCGCCCCGGGTGCGGCGGGCGGCGGTCACTCGGCCAGGGCGGCGGTCGCCCGGGCCATGAACCGCGAGGTCGCCGACCGGGCTCCCGAGCGCTTGCCGCGGATGCTCTCGGCCGCCTCGATGAGCAGGGTGCGCACCTTGGCGTGCCCCTTCGGCGGCGGCGCGGGCGCCGGTCCGGCCAGCTCGTCCAGCTCGGTGCCGAGGGACACCACCCGCTTCTGGGTGCGGTCGGTGACGCCCTCGACGACGAACGTGCGGACCGGTACGGCGGCGTTCAGGCCGCGCTCGATGCCGAGGATCCGGCCGGCCGCCACGTTTGTGGTCAGGAAGTTGATCACGTCGACCGCCACCCCGGGGTGGCGGCTGCCGCGGAAGGCGGCCCAGTACATCGACGCCCGGGGCCACTGCGCCGCGGGGGTGCCCGGGAAGGCGGTCAGGTCCAGTTCGTCGTCGGTGAGCCGTTGCAGCTCCGGCAACTGGTGCGACCAGGCGAACGACGCGGCCGCGTGGCCGGTGACCACGAGCTGGCGTGCCAGCTCCCCGCTGTCGGCCTGCTCCACCAGGGCGGCGCTCGGGGTGGCCCGGTCGTACCGGGCGACCTCCCAGAACTCGAACCAGTCGAGCAGCTCGCCGGAGCTGAAGCCGAGTTGCCGCCCCTGGTACAGCTCACTGCCCTGGCCGCGCAGCCAGAGCCAGAGCGCCCGGTAGTCGCCGGACGGGTCCATGGTGCCGGCCACCCGGTTGCCGGAGGCCCGGGTGACCCGGGCGGCCCAGCGCGCGTACTCCCGCCACGACATGCCGGTGCGCGGCTCGGGCACCCCGAGCCGGCGCAGCAGGTCCCGGTTGTAGACCAGCGCGGCGCTGGTCTGCGCGGCGGGCACCGCCATGGTCCGCTCGTCCACCCGGCCGTACCGGGCCAGGTGCTCGGGCAGGCCGCGCAGGTCGAGCCGGTTGTCGGCGACCCAGGGGCTGAGATCGAGGACGATCTCCCGGCGGGCGTACTCGGTGAGGAGGGTGTCGTCGATCTGGAACAGGTCGGGCACGTTGCCGCCGGTGGCCTGGGTGGCCAGCCGGTCGTAGTAGCCGGTCAGCCCCTGCCAGGTCACCCGGAAGCTGACCCGGGGGTTCTGCTGGGAGTAGAGGCGCAGTGCCTTCTCGGTCGCCTCGGCCCGGGAGGTCCCGCCCCACCAGAACACCGACAGCTCGATCGGGCCGTCCTCGACCGGGGTCTCCTCCTCCGGGCCGCAGCCGGCCAGCCCGCCGGTGAGCAGCGGCAACCCGGCCAGCGCGCCGAGCAGCCGGCGCCGGTCGACGCCGGGGCCGGGTACGGACTGCGGTGCGCGCACGGGTTGCTCCGGGGGTACGGGCGGCTGCTGCTGCGGACGGATCATTTACACAGGCCCCGGGCGGGGGTGTCAACGCCGGTGGGACGGGAGGGCCGGTGGCCGCACCGGGCCCCGACCCCACCCATGGTGTACTAGCGCCGTGGAACTTCTGCACTCGGGCAAGGTTCGCGACGTCTACGCCGACGGCGCGGACCTGATCCTCGTCGCCTCCGACCGGATCTCGATCTACGACGTGGCGCTGCCGACCCCGATCCCGGACAAGGGCCGCCTGCTCACCGCGCTGTCGCTGTGGTGGTTCGAGCAGCTGGCCGACCTGGTGCCGAACCACGTGATCTCCGCCACCGACGTGCCGGCGGAGTTCGCCGGCCGGGCGATCCGCTGCCGCCGGCTGGACATGGTCCCGGTCGAGTGCGTGGCCCGGGGTTACCTCACCGGCGGCGGGTTCGCCGAGTACCGGCGCACCGGCGCGGTCTCCGGCGTGGAACTGCCCCGGGGCCTGGTGGAGGCGTCGATCCTGCCCGAGCCGATCTTCACCCCGTCGACCAAGGCGCCCAAGGGCGAGCACGACGAGCCGATCACCTACGCCGAGGTCGTCGACAAGGTGGGCGCGGAGACGGCCGAGCGGCTGCGGCAGATCACCATCGACGTCTACCGGCGGGGCGCGGAGATCGCCGCCGACCGGGGCATCCTGATCGCCGACACCAAGATCGAGCTGGGCTGGGCGCCGGACGGCACCCTCGTCCTCGCCGACGAGCTGCTCACCTCCGACTCGTCCCGGTTCTGGCCGGCGGAGTCCTACCAGCCCGGCCGCGCCCAGTTCTCCTTCGACAAGCAGTACGTGCGCGACTGGGCCACCGGCAGCGGCTGGGACCGGCAGCCACCCGCCCCCGAGGTGCCCGCCGAGGTGGTCGAGGCGACCCGGGCCCGCTACGTCGAGGTCTACGAGAAGCTCACCGGCAACCGCTGGGACTGAGTCACTCGACCCAGTCGAGGGTGCGCTGCACGGCCTTGCGCCAGTTGCGCAGCTCCCGCTCCCGGTGCGCCGGGTCCATCTCCGGCGTCCACTGCGCGTCCGACCGCCACTGCGCGCGCAGCGTGTCCAGGTCGGGCCAGAAGCCGACCGCCAGGCCGGCCGCGTACGCGGCGCCCAGGCAGGTGGTCTCGGTGATCCGGGAGCGGACCACCGGCACGTCGAGCACGTCGGCGAGGAACTGCATGAGCAGGGTGTTGCCGGTCATCCCGCCGTCCACCCGCAGCCGGCGCAGCGCCACGTCCGAGTCCGCGTTCATGGCGTCGACCACCTCACGCGTCTGCCAGGCGGACGCCTCCAGCACCGCGCGGGCCAGGTGCCCCTTGGTGATGTAGCCGGTCAGCCCGGCGATCACCCCCCGGGCGTCGCTGCGCCAGTGCGGGGCGAAGAGGCCGGAGAAGGCCGGCACCACGTAGCAGCCGCCGTTGTCGTCGACCGTGCGGGCCAGCTCCTCGACCTGGGGGGCGGTGGAGATCAGTCCCAAATTGTCGCGCAGCCACTGCACCAGCGAGCCGGTGACCGCGATCGCGCCCTCCAGGGCGTACACGGCGGGGTGGCCGTCGATCCGGTAGGCCACGGTGGTGAGGAGGCCGTGCCGGGAGGGCACCGGCGTGGCCCCGGTGTTGAGCAGCAGGAAGCTGCCGGTGCCGTAGGTGCACTTGGCCTCGCCGGGCTGGAAGCAGGTCTGCCCGAACAGGGCCGCCTGCTGGTCGCCGAGCGCGCTCGCCACCGGCACTCCGGCGAGCAGCCCGTCGGCGGTGCCGTAGACCTCGGCCGAGCAGCGGATCTCGGGCAGCATCGCGGCCGGGACGCGCAGCGCGTCGAGCAGCTCCGGGTCCCAGTCCAGGGTCTCCAGGTCCATCAGCATGGTGCGGCTGGCGTTTGTCACGTCGGTGACGTGCCGGCCGGTCAGCTTCCAGATCAGCCAGCTGTCCATGGTGCCGAAGAGCACCTCGCCCCGCTCCGCCCGGCCGCGCAGCCCGTCGACGTTGTCGAGCAGCCAGCGCAGCTTCGGGCCGGCGAAGTAGGTGGCCAGGGTCAGGCCGGTGCGGGCGCGCAGCCGCTCCTCGCCGTACGCCTCGGCCAGCTCGCGCAGCAGCGGCCCGGTGCGGGTGTCCTGCCAGACCACGGCGTTGGCCACCGGCCGGCCGGTGGCCCGGTCCCAGACCACGGTGGTCTCCCGCTGGTTGGTGATGCCCACCGCGGCCAGGCCGTCCGGGCCGGTGCCGGCGGCGGCGAGCGCCTCCCGCACCACCTGCTGGACGTTCGCCCAGACCTCCTCGGCGTCGTGCTCCACCCAGCCCGGCCTCGGGAAGATCTGCCGGTGTTCGCGCTGGGCCACGGAGACGATCTCCCCGGCCCGGTCGAAGATGATGCACCGCGAGGAGGTGGTGCCCTGATCGATGGCGGCGACGAACTCTCCGGTCACCGCAGCACCGTACCCGCCGGGAGCGTCCACCGTCTCTACCCGATCCACCCGTACGATCAACAGACGTGCGTGACATTGCCGTGTTCAGCGGGACCGCCCACCCGGACCTCGCCGCCGAGATCTGTGCCCACCTCGACGTTCCGCTGCACCCGGTGCGGGTGTCCCGGTTCGCCAACGACTGCCTCGAGGTGCAGTTGCAGGCGAACTGCCGGGAGCGGGACGTCTTCCTCATCCAGCCGCTGGTGCCGCCGGTGCAGGAGCACCTGGTCGAGCTGCTGCTCATGATCGACGCGGCCCGCGGCGCGTCGGCCGGCCGGATCACCGTGGTGCTGCCGCACTACGCGTACGCCCGGTCCGACAAGAAGGACGCCCCGCGCATCTCGATCGGCGGCCGGCTCGTCGCCGACCTGCTCACCTCGGCCGGCGCGCACCGGGTGCTCGCCATGACGCTGCACTCGCCGCAGGTGCACGGCTTCTTCAGCGTCCCGGTGGACCACCTGCACGCGCTGCGCGAGTTGGCCGCCCACTTCCGGGGCCGGGACCTGAGCAACACCGTGGTGGTCTCGCCGGACCTGGGCAACGCGAAGGAGGCGGCGGCGTTCGCCCGGATGCTCGGCACCCCGGTCGCGGCCGGCGCGAAGCAGCGGTTCAGCGACGACCGGGTGCAGATCAGCACGGTCATCGGTGACGTGGCGGACCGGGACGTCATCGTGCTGGACGACGAGATCGCCAAGGGCAGCACGGTGATCGAGCTGATGAGCCACCTGCGCGAGCGGAAGGTCCGCTCGATCCGGCTGGCCTGCACCCACGGCCTCTTCTCCAGCGGCGCCCTCAAGCGGCTGAGCGAGCAGGACGGGGTGCTGGAGATCGTCTGCACCAACACGGTGCCCATCCCCGAGGAGAAGCGGGTGCCGAAGCTGGAGGTGCTCTCGGTGGCACCGGCCCTGGCCGAGGCGATGCGGCGGATCCACAACGGCGAGTCGGTGAGCGCCCTCTTCGGCTGAGGCCCCCACCCGCCGGGTGCGGTCAGTGGTCGGCCGGGCGGCCGGCGGGCCGGGCGGCCAGTGCCGCGGTGATCCGGACGATCGTGCCGGCCTCGCCGGTCTCCACCGCCATGGTGTCGCTCAGCTCCCGGGCCAGCCAGAGACCCCAACCCCCGGCGGTGTCCGGGGCGGGCCGGGCGCGGTCGCTGAGCCGCCGCACGCTGATCCCGTGGCCGTGGTCGGCGACCTCGCAGACCAGCTCGTCGGGGGCGTGCCACAGCCGCAGCCGGCCCTGGCCGCCGCCGTGCCGGACCGCGTTGGTGATCAGCTCGTTGACCGCCAGCACGAAGTCGTCGAGCCGTTGCCCGGCCAGCCCCGCCGCGTGCGCGCACGAGGCGACCGAGTGTCGCAGCTCGGTCACCTGGGCCTGACTGAAGGCCTCGGCGATGAGGAGGGAAGGTTCGATGGGCACAACCGTACGCGGTGCGGGGAGATCTGCATTCGTCATGGCCCCGTCCCGGCAGTGGATCTCGGTGATTTTCGCGGCATTTCCACCGTACGTCAGGGTTTCTCGTGCCGCACCTTGCGGCCCGCGGGTGAGCGGCTGTGGCAGGGTGTCGCGCATGCCGTCGTCCCCGGAGGGCCTGGAGGTCCCGCTCTGGCGGTCCATCGCGGTGTTCCGCTTCGCCTCGCTGGCGTACGTGGGGCTGCTGGTCCTCCGCGACGCCGACCGCTACGCGCACCCGGTTGCCGCCGGCGGCGTACTCCTGGGGATGCTGGCCTGGACCGGGGTGACCGCGGCCGGTTACGCGCGCCCGGCCGGCCGGCGCTGGCCGCTGCTCCTGGCCGACCTCGGCGTGGTGCTGGCGATCATGCTGGCCACGCCGTGGGTGGTCGGCCGCGCGGCGCTCGCCGCCGGCGTGCCCACCCTCACCGTCGCCTGGCTGGCCGGGCCGGTGCTGGCCTGGGCGGTCTCCGGCGGCCGGCGGCGCGGTGCGGTGGCCGCGCTGGTGCTCGGCGGTGCCGACCTGGCCACCCGGGAGCGGATCAGCCAGTCCTCGCTCACCGGGGTGATCCTCATGCTGCTGGCCGGCGTGGTGGTGGGGCACGTGGCCCGGCTGGCCGTGGAGGCCGAGGCGCGGCTGCAACGGGCGGTGGAGCTGGAGGCGGCCACCCGGGAGCGGGAACGGCTGGCCCGGAACATCCACGACTCGGTGCTCCAGGTGCTGGCGCTGGTCCGGCGGCGCGGGGCCGACCTGGACGGCGAGGCCGCCGAGCTGGCCCGGCTGGCCGGCGAGCAGGAGGCCGCGCTGCGCGCGTTGATCGGCCGGGCGGGCGCGCCGCCGGACGGCCCGGGCGACGCCCGGGACCTGCGCGACCTGCTCGACCGGTACGCCTCCACGACCGTGCAGGTGGCCGCGCCGGCCACCCCGGTGCCGCTGCCCGGACGGGTGGCCGGCGAACTGGCCGCCGCGGTCGGCGCGGCACTGGACAACGTGGCCCGGCACGCCGGCGGGCGGGCCTGGGTGCTGATCGAGGACGAGGGGGAGACGGTGACCGTCTCGGTACGCGACGAGGGGCCGGGCATCCCGGACGGGCGGCTGGCCGAGGCCGCCGCGGAGGGCCGGCTGGGGATGGCCCAGTCCATCCGGGGCCGGGTGGCCGACCTGGGCGGCGAGGTGCGCGTCGTCTCCGCCCCCGGCACCGGCACCGAGATCGAGCTGATCGTGCCGCGGAGCGGCCGGTGAGCATCCGGGTGATGGTGGTCGACGACCACCCGATGTGGCGCGAGGGCGTGGCCCGCGATCTCACCGAGGCCGGGCACGTGGTGGTGGCGACCAGTGGGGAGGGGCGCCAGGCGCTCCGGGTGGCCGCGGCGACCCGTCCCGACGTGGTGGTGCTCGACCTGCAGCTGCCGGACGTCTCGGGCGTCGAGGTGATCCAGGGGCTCCGGGCCGTACTGCCGGGAGTGCGGGTGCTGATGCTGTCGGCCAGCGGTGAGCCGCAGAGCGTGCTGGACGCCGTGAAGGCGGGCGCCACCGGCTACCTGCTGAAGTCGGCCGCGCCGGCCGAGTTCCTGGACGCGGTGCGCCGCACGGCGGCCGGCGAGCCGGTCTTCACCCCGGGCCTGGCCGGGCTGGTGCTGGGGGAGTACCGCCGGCTGGCCGCCGCGCCGGCCGCCCCGCACGACGACGCACCCCGGCTCACCGAGCGGGAGACCGAGGTGCTGCGTCTGGTGGCGAAGGGCCTGTCGTACAAGCAGATCGCCGAGCGCCTCGGGCTCTCCCACCGGACGGTGCAGAACCATGTGCAGAACACGCTCGGCAAGCTCCAGCTGCACAACCGGGTCGAGCTGACCCGGTACGCGATCGAGCGGGGCCTGGACGGCTGAGGGCTCAGGTCGCCTCGGGCGGCCGGGTCTCGTGGATGGCCAGCTCCTCCGCGGTCGCCCCACCCCCGGCCGCGCCGGCGTCGTACGCGACGTTGTCCGTCTCCTGGTCGGTGTGCGCGCCCTCGTCCGGCTCGACCAGCCGCCCCACCTGGTGGTCGGCGACCGTGCCGAGCTGGCCGTGGTCGTAGATGGAGACCGGGGAGTGCGGGTCGGAGGTCGGGCCCGGGTCGATCACGTCGGCGTCGAGCTGGGCCTGCGCGGCGGCCTCCTCGCTGTCCGCCTCGGCGGCGATGTCCGGGTCGACCGGGCCGGCCAGCGGGTCGTCGGCGGGGCGCTCGTACTGCTCGCGCTGGAGCTTGTAGTCCAGCGACTCGCCGTCGAGCTGCTCCTCGGCCGTGGTGCCGAACCGGTCCACGGCCACCGGGGTGCGGTCGCCGGGCAGCTGTGCCGGTTCCGGCCCGTCCGCCTCGCGTCCGGTCCGGACGTCGTCGTTGGCCGTCGAGTCGTCGTCGGCGGTGTCGGGCAGGCCCTCCGCCTCGGGGTCGGACACGGGGGTGGGGTACTCGTCGTCGCGCATGCTCGGGATCTACCCACTGCACACGCCGGACTAACCGCAGCCGGCGGGGTGGATCGGGAGGAACGGGGCGAAAAGGGCCCTCAGCCCCGCGGCGGGGCCTCGTCCTCGGCGTGCAGCACGCACCAGACGACCTTGCCGCCGGGCGCCAGCGGAGTGCTGCCCCAGCGCCGGGCCACCGTGTCGATGAGCAGCAGCCCCCGGCCGCCGGTGGAGGTGAGCGGGGCCAGCCCGGCGTACGCCGGCCGCCGGTCGGAGTGGTCCCGGACGGCCAGGTGCAGGGCGCTGTCCCGGGGCGCCACCCGGACGGTCATCGGTGTCCCGGCGTGCGCGACCACGTTGTTGACCATCTCGGTGACCGCGATGGCAGCCGGCTCGGCCAGCTCCGGCACGCCCCACCGGGCGCAGCCGTCGGTGACCAGCGCCCGGGCCTCCCGGGCCGCCGCCACCGCCGGGGGCAGGTCGGCGACCAGCACCGCGGCCAGCGGTGCGTCCCGCAGCGCCGCCTGCGCCGCGTCGAGGGACCGGTGGACCGGCGCGTCGCCGTCCGGCCGGCCGGCCGGGTCGAGCACCAGCATGCCGGCGGCGGGCCAGTCGGCCGCCACGCGGTGCACCTCGTCGAGCACACCCCGGGCCGCCGGGTCGGCGATCCGCACCCCGGACAGGTCGACGATCACCCCGCCCGGGCGCTGCCAGAGCCGGGAGAGCAGCGCGCCCCGGACGGTGTCGCACCCGGCCCGGTCCAGCACGCCGGTCAGCCGGACGACCGCGGAGGACTCGTCCGTCTCGACCAGGCAGCGCACGTCCGTCGGCATGATCGTCCCATTGTGCACGCCGGCCCCCCGGAGCGCATCAGTCCGGTCGGCGGGACTCATCAGCGGTCCGTCCGGGAACGCCGGCTCATCGCCGCCACGGTGCCGACGGCGGTGCCGGCCGCCGCCAGCCCGAAGGCCGCCGTCAGCCGGATCAGCTGCCCGCGCCGGCCCTGCCACCCGTCGGTGCGCTCGGCCGCCGCGTCGGCGTGGAACACGTTGCCGGTGGCGTCCAGGCGGACGCCCGGGCCGAACTGGGTGCGTGCGGTGTACCAGCCGAGCGCCCGCTCGGCCAGCGCCGGGACGAGCCGCCACTGGAGCCCCATCAGCCGGGCCGCGCCCCCGGCGTACGCCTCGCGGCGCGGCCGGCGCAGCAGCCGGACGATCGTCTCGGCCACCAGCTCCGGCGGGTAGACCGGCGGGGGCGGGGTCAGCTCCCGGCCGGTGTGGTTGGCGGCGTGCCGGAAGAACGGCGTGTCGATGCTGGCCGGCAGCACCGTGCAGAGCGAGATGTGGCCCCGGCCGGTGACCCGCAGCTCCTGCCGGACCGTGTCGGCCAGCCCTCGGATGGCGTGCTTCGTGGCGTTGTACGCCGACTGGTACGGCATGGCCACCTCGGCCAGCACCGAGGCGTTGTTGACCAGCACCCCGCCGCCGGCCGCGTCCAGCCAGGGCAGCGCCGCCCTGGTCCCGTACACGGTGCCGAGCAGGTTCACCTCGACCACCCGGCGGAACTCGGACACCGGAATCTCGTCGAAGAGCCCCACCGTGCCGACCGCCGCGTTGTTGACCCAGGCGTCGATCCGGCCGAACTCGGCCGCCGCCCGCGCCGCGAGCTGCTCCACCGCCTCCGGGTCGGTCACGTCGGTCGGCACCACCAGGGCCCGCCCGCCCAGCTCGCGGCAGCGGTCGGCGACCCGGCTCAGCGCCTGCTCGGTCCGGGCGGCCAGCACCACGTCGGCGCCCCGCCGGGCCAGCGCGTACGCGGTGGCCGCGCCGATCCCGCTGGAGGCGCCGGTGATCACGACGGTGGCGTCGTCGAGGCTGCGGGTGAGAGGCATTCTCCGCCCGTACCCCCGGGCCGGGCCGGTCATGCCGCCCGAGTCGCCCGGATCACGGTTCGACGGCTCGCCGTCCGGGCAGATGTCCGGAAGCCGGCTGTCCCGTCCGTGCGACGGTCCGTCGGTCCGCTCCCGATCTGCCAGGTTTCGGCGCACCGGGGCCGGGTTAATGGGACCCTCTGACCGGAGGACCCACCGCTCGCGAGAACGCATGGAGGTGCACCATGCGCGTCGGCCTTGTGTGCGCGCACGCCGGGCACGCCGGCCCGCCCGTCGGCGGTCCCACCGTCGGGACGCACCAGCACATCGCGCGGGTGGCGGCCGAACTCGCCGCACGGGGCCACGACGTCCGGGTGTACGAGCGCCGCGACGCGCCGGACCAGGAGTCCGTGACGGTGGACGGCTACCACCTGGAGCGCGTCCCGGTCGGCAGCGGGGCGGGCGGGCCGACCGCCGAGCTGGTGCCCTACGTGACCGAGTTCGGCCGCTGGCTGGCGCAGCGGTGGTCCGGCGACTGGGTCCCCGAGGTGGTGCACGGGCACTACTGGGTCGGCGGGCTGGCCGCGGCCCACGCCGTCCGGGAGACCGACATCCCGGTGGTGCAGACCTTCCACTCCCTCGGCGTCGAGCAGCTGCGCCACCTCGGCCGGGGCTACGACGGGCCGGGGGAGCGGATCCCGCTGGAGCGGGCCCTGACCCGGGCCGTGGACATCGCGGTCGCCCAGTGCAACGACGAGGTCGACGAGCTGACCCGGATGGGACTCCAGCGCACCTCCGTGGCGATGGTGCCGACCGGGGTGGACACCGCCCAGTTCCACCCGGACGGCGAGGCGGCCCCGCGCGACCAGCGGGCCCGCATCCTCTCCGTCGGCGGGCTCGCGCCCGGGCACGGCCAGGACGACCTCATCCGGGCCATGCGCCTGGTCGGCGACGCCGAGCTGGTGATCGCCGGCGGCCCGCCGGCCGAGCAGCTGGCCACCCACGCCGAGGCGCGCCGGCTACGTGAGCTGGCGGAACGGACCGGGGTCGCCGAGCAGGTCAAGCTGGTCGGCGCGGTCCCGCACGACCAGATGGCGACCTGGTACCGCTCCGCGGACGTGGTCGCCTGCACCCCGCACTACTCGTCCGCCGGCCGGGTGTCGCTGGAGGCGATGGCCTGCGGCGTTCCGGTGGTCGGCTACGCCATGGGCGGCATCGCCGACGCGGTGGTCGACGAGGTGACCGGCAAGCTGGTGCCGCCCGGGGACGTGCGCACGCTCGGGGTCACCCTGCGGCGGATCCTCGCCGACAACGCCGGGCGGTTCGCGTACGGGCACGCGGCGGTGGACCGGGTCCGGTGCAGCTACACCTGGGAACGGACAGCCGGGGCGCTGGAGCGGCTCTACGAGCGGGTGATCGGGCGCCGGAAGCCGGCCGAGCCGGTCGAGCCGACCCCGCGCCCCGTCGAGGTCGCCGCCGACCAGCGCGGACCCGTCGAGGCGGCCTGACTCAGCGCCGGGCGCGGACGGCCGAGCCGGCGCGGATCATCGCGGGTTCCCGGTCCCGGGCGACCGCGTGGTGGTGCTGCGGCTCGGCGTACCGGGTCAGGCCGACCACCGCGGCCAGCGTGGCCAGGAAGCCGACCCCGGCCAGCCACTCCCGGCCCGGCCAGATCCGGTCGTTGAGCAGCAGCAGGCCGATGATCGCCGCGGGTACCGCCCCGGCGGCGTCCATGGCGGCCACCGCGGCCGTGGTCGAGCCGCGCTGCATGGCCAGGCCGAGCAGGAGCTGGCCGACCACCGAGTGGGCGATCAGCAGGTAGAGCAGCGGGTCGCGGACGAAGGCCTCCGCCGAGTCGGCCGAGGCCAGCGGCCGGGCCGCCACCGCGGCGGCGGAGAACGCCATCCCGGCCAGCGAGCCCAGCGCCACCGAGCCGGGCGCGCCGTGCAGCCGCGCGGCGAAGAAGCCGAGCACCGCGATCACCCCGAGCGCCACGGCCAGGCCGATCAGACCGGCGGTGCCGAGCTGCCGGGAGGGCGCGGGCTGGGCGGCCAGCACCAGCGCGGTGATCCCGCCGAACAGCAGCACCAGCAGCGCCACCTCGGCAGCGGGCAGACGCCACTTGAGCACCAGCACGCCGAGCACGGCGGTCACCCCCAGCCCGGCGGCCACGCTGGCCTGGACCAGGAACAGCGGCAGGTCGCGGCGGGCCAGGAAGGCCAGCACGAAACCGACGACCTGGCAGGACAGCCCGACCAGGTAGGTCCGGTGGCCGGCCAGCCGGAGCAGCAGCCCGGGGTCGAAGGTGTGGTGCACGGTGGTCCGCGCCGCGGCCACCGACTGGAGGAGGTTGGCGAAGCCGTACGCGACGATCATCGCCGCCAGGAAGCACCAACCGGAGGACACCACCTGGCGAGGATAGAGGTTACCGGCGGGTCAGCGCGCGGCCGGCCGCCCGAGCCGGGCCAGGATGTCGTCGTGCAGCGCGCCGTTGCTGGCGAGGGCGCTGAACTCGCCCGAGCCGTCCCCGGCCGGGGCTGGCCGCCCGGCCAGGTCGGTGATCGTGCCACCGGCCTCGGTGACGATCGGGACCAGCGCGGCGACGTCCCAGAGCGACAGCTCCGGCTCCACCATCACGTCCAGCGCCCCCTCGGCCAGCAGCATGTAGCCGTAGAAGTCGCCGTACGCCCGGCTGCGCCAGGCGTCCCGCATGATCTGGAGCATCGCGTCCAGCCGGCCGGCCTCCTCCCAGCCGGTCAGCGACGAGTAGCAGAAGCTGGCGTCGGCCAGGGCGGTCACCCCGGAGACCCGGATCGGCGCGCCGGAGGCCTGGTCCGGGCCGGCGAAGGCGCCCGCGCCGCGGGCCGCCCACCAGCGCCGCCCGAGCGCCGGGGCGGACACCAGGCCGAGCACCGGCCGGTCACCCTCCAGCAGCGCGATGAGGGTGGCCCAGACGGGTACGCCCCGGACGAAGTTCTTGGTGCCGTCGATCGGGTCGACGACCCACCGCCGCCCGCCCGGGCCGGTGGCGGGTTGCTCGCCGTACTCCTCGCCGAGCAGGCCGTCGCCGGGGCGGTGGGTGGCCAGCAGGGCACGGATCTCCCGCTCCACGGCGGTGTCCGCGTCGGAGACCGGGGTCAGGTCGGGCTTCGACTCGACCCGCAGGTCGAGGGCGCGGAACCGGGCCGTGGCGACGGCGTCGGCGGCGTCCGCGAGCTGGTGGGCGAGGGCGAGGTCGTCGGCGTACCCGGTCATGCCGGACACGCTAGCGACGCCCGCGCGGCCGCGACCGGCGGGTGGCCGGGGTTCCGCCGGTCAGGAACCGGCGAGCGGGTCGCCCGGGTTCCGCTCGGGCTCGCGCGGGTCGCCCTCGCCGCTGCGGGAGGCCAGCAGCCGGCGGTACGAGGCCAGCCGGCGCGGGTCCGCCTTGCCGGCGGCCACCCACGCGTCCAGCGCGCAGTCCGCCTCCTCGGCCGTGTGCTGGCAGTTGGCCGGGCAGTCGACCGTCGCCTCCACCAGGTCCGGGAAGCCGTGCAGCAGGCTCTCCGCGGAGACGTGCGCCAGCCCGAAGCTGCGGACGCCCGGGGTGTCGATGATCCAGCCGGGGTCGCTGTCGCCGGAGGCGAGCGGGGGCAGGCGCAGCGCCACGGCGCTGGTCGAGGTGTGCCGGCCCCGGCCGATGGCGCTGACCGTGCCGACCGCCCGGTCGGCCTCCGGCACGAGGCGGTTGACCAGCGTCGACTTGCCCACCCCGGAGTGCCCCACCATTACCGAGATCCGGCCGGCGAGCAGCGCGCGCAGCGCGGCCAGGTCCGAGTCCGGCCGGATCAGCACGTACGGCAGCTCCAGCTCGGTGTAGTAGCCGAGCACCGCCTCCGGGCCGGCCAGGTCGGCCTTGGTCAGGCAGAGCAGCGGCTCGATGTCCGCGTCGTACGCGGCGACCAGGCAGCGGTCGATGAACCCGGTGCGCGGCGGCGGGTCGGCCAGCGCGCTGACGATCACGAGCTGGTCGGCGTTGGCCACCACCACCCGTTCCAACCGCCCCTCGGCGGTGGTGGCGTCGTCCTCCGCGGTGCGTCGCAGCACCGACCGGCGCTCGGCGATCCGGACGATCCGGGCCAGCGCGCCGGGTGCGCCCGAGGTGTCGCCGACGAGGCTCACCCGGTCGCCCACCACCACCGACTTGCGGCCCAGCTCCCGGGCCCGCATCGCGGTGACGGTCGCGTCGATCGGCCCGGCGTCGGGGAGCACGCAGGTGTAGCGGCCCCGGTCGACGGCGATCACGAACCCGTCGACGGCGTTCTCGTGCCGGGGCCGGGTGCGCGTACGCGGGCGCGACGACTTGCCGGGTCGGACCCGGACGTCGTCCTCGTCGTACTCCCGCCGCTTCGTGGCCAGGACGTCCCCCCGTCGTCAGCTCTTGCCGGTCACCATCCCCGACCATAGTGCCGGGAACTCCGGCATGGTCTTGGAGGTGCAGGAGACGTCGTCGACCTCGATGCCGGGCACGGCCAGCCCGGCCACCGCCGCGGCGTGCGCCATCCGGTGGTCGTCGTAGGTCCGGAACGTCCCGCCGCGCAGCGGGCGGGGCCGGATCTCCAGCCCGTCGGTGGTCTCGGTGATGTCGGCGCCCAGCGCGGCGAACTCCTTCGCCAGGGCGGCGACCCGGTCGGTCTCGTGCCCCCGGATGTGCCCGACGCCGGTCAGCCGGGAGGGGGAGTCGGCGAGCATGGCCAGCGCGGTCAGCACCGGGGTCAGCTCGCCCACGTCGGAGAGGTCGGCGTCCAACCCGCGCACGGTGCCGGTGCCCCGCACGGTCAGCCCGGCGGTGCCCAGCGTCACCTCGCCGCCCATCCGGTGCAGCAGCCCGCGCAGCTGCTCGACCGGCTGGAGGCTGCTGCGCGGCCAGCCCTGGAGGGTCACCTCACCGCCGGTCACCAGGGCGGCGGCGAAGAACGGCGCCGCGCCGGAGAGGTCCGGCTCGATCTCCCAGCCGCGCCCGGTCAGCGGGCCGGGCTCGACCGCCCAGACGTCGGGGGTGGTGTCGTCGACGGCGGCGCCGGCGGCGCGCAGCATCTGCACGGTCATCCGCAGGTGCGGCGCGGACGGCACCGGCGGGCCCACGTGCCGGACCACCACGCCCCGGTCGAACCGCGGCCCGGCCAGCAGCAGCCCGGAGACGAGCTGGCTGGAGGCGGAGGCGTCGATGACCACCTCGCCGCCGGTGACCCGGCCGGCGCCGAGGACGACAAGCGGCAGGCTGCCGGTCGGCGGGGCGTCGATGCGGACGCCGAGGGAGCGCAACGCGCCGATCAGCGGGCCGAGTGGGCGGGTCCGGGCGTGCGGGTCGCCGTCGAAGGTGACCCGGCCCTCGGCCAGGCCGGCGACCGGCGGCAGGAACCGCATCACCGTGCCGGCCAGGCCGACGTCGACGTGCGCCGGGCCGACCAGCGGATGCGGCCGGACCAGCCAGCGGTCGTCGTCGGAGATCGACACGTGCGCGCCCAGCTCGCGCAGGCCGCCGGCCATCAGCTCGGTGTCCCGGGCGCGCAGCGGCCGGTCGAGCGTCGACGGGCCGCTGGCCAGCGCGCCGAGCACCAGGGCCCGGGCGGTCATGGACTTGGAGCCGGGCAGGCGCAGCGTCGCGGCGACCGGGTCGCTCGCGGTCGGCGCGGTCCACGGCTGCGGCG
The DNA here is from genome assembly GCF_053890995.1 of Micromonospora sp. I033. Taxonomy (NCBI): domain Bacteria; kingdom Bacillati; phylum Actinomycetota; class Actinomycetes; order Micromonosporales; family Micromonosporaceae; genus Micromonospora; species Micromonospora sp. I033. The sequence goes on from NZ_JBSSLX010000075.1 coordinate 16,599, forward strand.
GCCTCGTCGCGGTCAGATTCCCCACGCTCACATTCTGCCAACTCCGTGGGCCGGTGGAACCGCCGGTCGCGCCTGCTCCCGGTTGGCGGGACAGCCGGAACGCCGGCGGCGGGTTAGCGTTGGCGCCATGTGCGGGAGGTACGCGACGACCCGGAGCGCGGGCGACCTGAGCGCGCTGTTCGAGTCGTCCGACGAGACCGGCGGGGTCGGCCCGGACTTCAACGTCGCCCCGACCGATCCCGTGCCGCTGGTCCGGCTGGCGCCGGAGGGGCACCGGCTGCTCTCCGTCGGCCGCTGGGGGCTGGTGCCGCACTGGTCCCGCACCGCCTCGGGCGCCGCCCGCATGATCAACGCGCGGGTGGAGACGGTCGCCACCAGCCGGGCGTACGCCCCGTCGTTCGCCCGGCGGCGCTGCCTGGTCCCGGCCGACGGCTGGTACGAGTGGGTCCGCCAGGCCGACGGCCGGCGGCAGCCCTACTTCATGACCCCGCGCGACGGGTCGGTGCTGGCCTTCGCCGGCATCTGGTCGGCCTGGGAGTCGGCCGGCGAGGCCCGGCTCACCTTCAGCGTGCTGACCACCGTCGCGGTCGGCGAGCTGGCCGAGGTGCACGACCGGATGCCGCTGCTGCTGCCCCGCAAGCGCTGGGCGTCCTGGCTCGGCCCGACCGAAGAGCCCGCCGCGCTGCTCGCGCCGCCCGCCTCGGCCTGGCTCGCCGGGCTGGAGATCCGCCCGGTCTCGCCGGCGGTCGGGGACGTCCGCAACGACGGCCCGGAGCTGACCGCCCGGGTCCCCTTGGCGCGTGCGGAGGCCGACACGGAAATGACGTTGTTCTGATCACGCTCAGCACATTGTCGTGTGCTGATTTGCCGGGGTTGCGCCTGAAACGTCGCCCGGCCGTTTAGCCATGTTTACCGAAGACCCTTGTCCCCGCCTGCGCAAGTGCGATAGAACACAGCGCCGGTGTTGGGCGTCTGTTCGCACGGGGCGGATGACACCCATCGATCCTTCATGATCATTGCCGGTCCCACGGGGGAGGTGGGTGTATTGACACGGGCACGTATGCCCCGCCCGCACGAGGTGGCCGCCGCACGGCGAGATCCGCGACTGCTGCGGGCCCTGCACGAGCGGCGCCAGGACGAGGCGTGGCGGACCAGAGGGACCTGCCAGAGCGTGGACCCGGAGACGTTCTTTCCGGCACCCAACGAACCGGCCGACGCGGCCGTGGCGCTCTGCCGCAGTTGCGACGTCCAGGGGTCCTGCCTGGCCTGGGCACTGGAGGTGGGCGACTGCCACGGCGTGTGGGGCGGCACCACACCGCGCGAGCGGCGCGCCATGCTGGTCGCCTGGCGCAGCGAGGTGCAGCCGGACCCGGACGCGGTCGACGAGGCCGGCCCGCCGGTCCGTGACCGGTTGCTGACGCTGGTGCCGTCGAGCTGATACCCGTTCACCGCCGCCCGCGTTTCCCGACCCGGAAACGCGGGCGGCGGCGTTTCCCGACCTGGCGGCCGTCGCGGTCCGCGTCGGACGCAGAATGGGCCGGTGCGGCACAGCGACGAGATCGGGACACCCCGCGGGCCCGCCCGGGTCCACACCGACCTGCCGGCGGCCGGCGGCGACACCCTGCTGGTGCTCGGTCACGGGGCCGGCGGCGACGTGGACGCCCCCGACCTGGTGGCGGTCCGCGACGCGCTGGTCGCCGCCGGCCTGGGCGTGGTCCGGGTGACCCAGCCGTACCGGGTCGCCGGGCGGCGCGCGCCCGCACCGGCGGGCCACCTCGACGAGGCGTGGACGGTGGTGCTCGCCGAACTCCGCGTCCGCCACCCGGAGGTGTCCCGCTGGGTGGTCGGCGGTCGGTCCAGCGGCGCGCGGGTCGCCTGCCGCACGGCGCACGCGGTCGGTGCGGCCGGCATCGTCGCCCTGGCGTTCCCGCTGCACCCGCCCGGGCGGCCGGAGCGCTCGCGGGCCGGGGAGCTGCGGACCGGCCTGCCCACACTGGTCGTCAACGGCGACCGGGACCCGTTCGGCGTGCCCGAGCCGGGGCCCGGCATCGAGGTGGTGATCCGCCCGGGGGAGCGACACGACCTCCGCGGCGACCCGCCGGCCACCGCGGAGGTCGTCCGCGACTGGCTCGGCAGGCGCGGCTGGCTCCCGGCCTGACCTCGCCGGCTGGCCCTTGGGGTTCCACCGACGGAGGCTGACACGGGCCGCCCGCAGCCGTCGGCGATGTCGTGCGCGACTCAGCTCGAACGGCGCGCGGTGTGGAGGGAGAGACTCCGAGGGCCCTCTGCCGGGGGCGGGCTGCGGCGTGGAGGGGCGCCACGGCGGCGGGTGGCGTGACCGTCCGTGGCGGCGGGTCGTTGCTACGGGTGGTGTCGGGCGCACCGGTTCGGGCGTCCGGGGCCACCCTCCCAGGCCCTTCCTGGTCCCAACGTCGGTCGCGGCCGAGGTCGGGGCCAGGAACGGGTGGGCGGTGACGGAATGTCCCGCCCGGCGGCGCGCGTTACTACCTCCGGATGACATTTGCAGCCGAGGGGGGTGACCGGTGCCGACCGAGACACGGAGCCGGGAGCGGGACGAACGGGACGCGCGACAGCTCAAGCAGCTGCTCGACGCGCCGGAGTGGCCCGCGACGGCGTCGGCCGTGAGCACCAGCACACAGTCCGGAAGTGAATCTGCCGACAGGTGGGTACGCGTATCCTCGGCGAGAAAGCATCCGACGCGAGGGGACGTGCGGTTGACGACCGAGAAGACGGACGAGCGCAGGGCCCGCTTCGAGCGGGACGCGATGCCCTTCGTCGATCAGCTCTACGCTGCCGGGCTGCGGATGACCCGCAACCCGGCGGATGCCGAGGATCTGGTCCAGGAGACGTACCTGAAGGCGTACGCCGCCTTCCACCAGTTCGAGCAGGGCACCAACCTGAAGGCCTGGTTGTACCGGATCCTGACCAACACCTACATCAACTCCTACCGCAAGCGGCAGCGCCAGCCCGTGCAGGCGCCCACGGACGAGATCACCGACTGGCAGCTCGCCGAGGCCGAGTCGCACACGTCCAGCGGGCTGCGGTCGGCGGAGACCGAGGCGCTGGACCGGCTGCCGGACAGCGACGTCAAGGAGGCCCTCCAGCAGTTGCCGGAGGAGTTCCGCCTGGCGGTCTACCTGACCGATGTCGAGGGCTTCTCCTACAAGGAGGTCGCCGACATCATGGGCACCCCGATCGGCACCGTGATGTCGCGGCTGCACCGGGGCCGCCGTAATCTGCGCAAGCTGCTCGAGCAGTACGCGTCGGAGCGGGGTTTCACCTCCGCGCCGTCGAAGGGTTCGACCGCCGCTGCCGGCCGGGAGGTGTGACCGTGAGCTGTGGGAAGCCGCACGAGACGGACTGCCGCGAGGTGCTCGCCGAGGTCTACCTCTACCTGGACCTGGAGTGTGGCGAGGAGCGCCGCGTCCTCATCCGGGAGCACCTGGAGGAGTGCGGGCCCTGCCTGCGCGAGTACGGCCTCGAGCAGGAGGTGAAGGCGCTGGTCGCCCGCTGCTGCGGCAACGAGATCGCGCCCGAGCAGTTGCGCGAGCGGCTGCGGGTCCGCCTGACCGAGCTGGTGGTCTTCGAGACCACGGAGTCCCGCGAGCTGGCCGACTGACGGCAGCGGGCACGAACTGAACACACCGGTGGCCCGGGTCCGTCTGGACCCGGGCCACCGGTGTGTCCGGCCCCGGGGGCCGGCACCGCTCCGATCCCGGGGATCAGGAGTTGGGGCGCTTGCCGTGGTTGGCGCCGCTCTTCTTCCGGGCCTTCTTCTTGCGGGCCTTCTTCGCCATGCTCTGCCTCCTTGTGCTGGTCACGGTCCGGCCGCGGGCGAGCGCGGCGGAGGTCGCGTACCGGTTCCCGGGCGCCGGGAACCGACGCGCTGATGCTAGTGCCGACGGCGGTGCCCGGGGACCGGCGGGGGCGGAACCGGCGTGCCGGGCGCGCTGTGCCCGGGCGTGACCGGGCTCATGATTGGATACCGTTCGCAGCAACACCGGTGGAGAGGGAGGGCCTGGAGATGGCCGAGGAGATCCGCGCCGAGATGGTGGCGAACGTCTGGAAGGTCGTCGCGTCGGCCGGGGACACCGTGTCCGAGGGCGACACGCTGGTGATCCTGGAGTCCATGAAGATGGAGATCCCGGTGATCGCCGAGTCCGACGGCGTGGTGCAACAGATCGCGGTCAACGAGGGCGACGTCGTGCAGGACGGTGACCTGATCGCGGTGATCGGTTGACCGGGCTGCTGGTCCGCCGGGCCGAGCCGGCCGACTTCCCGGCGGTGGCCCGCCTGACGGTCGCCGCGTACGAGGCCGACGGACAGCTCAAGGGTGAGAGCGGCTACGCGCCGGTGCTCGCCGACGTGGCCACCCGGGCCGAGACCGGTGAGGTGCTGGTGGCCGTCGACGAGGCCACCGGCGAGGTGTTGGGCGCCGTGACGTTCGTGCTGCCCGGCACCCCGTTCGCCGAACTCGCGGGCCCGGGCGAGGCCGAGTTCCGGATGCTCGCCGTCGACCCGGCAGCGCAGGGCCGGGGCGCCGGGGTGGCCCTGGTCGACGCCTGCGTGGCGCGCGCCACCGAGCTGGGCTGCTCGGCCGTGGTGATCTGCGTACGCAGCGGGATGGCCGCGGTGGCGCGGCGGCTCTACGGGCGGCTGGGCTTCGTGCGGGCGCCGGAGAAGGACTGGACCCCGGTGCCCGGCGTGGACCTGCTCGGCCTGCGCCTGGACCTGCCGCCGCGCGTCTGAACCCGGCCGGCCCGCCGGCCGCCCGCCCCGGTCGGGACGCGTCGGCGGCCCATCCCGGGTCAGGGGGCGTCGGCGATCCGCGCGAGCAGCTCGTCGGCCACCTCGAGGGCGATCTTCTTGCGCTCGTCGTCGGTGATGCCCGGCGTGCGGACCGCGAACCAGCTGCTGTGCACGGCGAACAGCGTCAGCACGGCGCGCAGCTGAGCGGCGGGGGAGTCGTCGCCCCGGCTCAGCTCGTGCGCCAGCCGCATCATCCGGTCGCGCATCTGCTGCCCGGCGGCGAGGCTCTTGAGCACCGTCTGGTTCTGCTCGAAGAACCGCATCACCGAGGGCTGCTCGCCGGCGAACATCGCGTCCGCGTACCGGCTGATCAGCTCGCGTCGGGTCGCCAGCGTGGCCGGCTGGGTGCCGGCCCACTCGATCAGCTCGTCCATCCGGTGCAGCCGGTCGTCGACGAAGCTGCTGACGATCTCGTCCTTGCTCTTGAAGTGGTAGTAGAGGGCGGCCTTGGTCACGTTGAGCCGCTCGGCGATCTCCCGGAGCGAGGTCTTCTCGTACCCCTGCTCGGTGAAGAGCTCCAGCGCGACGGCCTGGATGCGCTGCCGCGTGCCGCCTGTGCTCTCCCTCACCCGTACCACCCAATTCGCTTGACGGTTCCTGCTGTCCAACTTACCGTCCGGCTAGTAAGGTAGCTAGCCGGACGGCAAGTAAGTTGGTCACAGATCTTCGGGGGAGCTTACCCATGAGTCAACCAGCCCAGGTGGCGGCGCGACCCAACGTCCGGGTCGTCCTGTTCGGCCTGATGATCGCGATGATGCTCGCGATGCTCGACAACATGATCGTCAGCACCGCGCTGCCGCGGATCGTCTTCGAGTTCGGTGGGGCCGACCATTTCACCTGGGTGGTCACCGCGTACGTGCTGGGCACCACGGTCTCCACCCCGATCTGGGGCAAGCTCGGTGACCTGTACGGCCGCAAGGGGGTCTTCCTGACCTCGGTGGTCGTCTTCCTGATCGGCTCCGCGCTCTGCGGCATGTCCGGATCCAGCGTCTTCGGCGGGGTCGACACCGGCATGATCGAGCTGATCGCGTTCCGGGCCGTCCAGGGCCTCGGCGCCGGCGGCCTGATGGTCGGCGTCATGGCGATCATCGGTGACCTGGTGCCGCCCCGCGAGCGGGGTCGCTACCAGGGCATGATCGCCGGCATCATGGCCATCGCCATGGTGGCCGGCCCGCTGGTCGGCGGCTTCATCACCGACCACCTCTCCTGGCGCTGGGCCTTCTACGTCAACCTGCCGCTCGGCGGCGTGGCGCTGCTGGTCCTCGCCACCACCATGCACCTGCCGAAGTACCGCACCGAGCACAAGATCGACTGGCTGGGCGCCGCGCTCCTCTCCGTCGGCATCACCGCGATCGTGCTGGTCACCACCTGGGGCGGCAACGAGTACGACTGGGCGTCCCCGCAGATCCTCGGCCTCGCCGCGCTCGCCGTGGTCACCCTGGCCGCCTTCGGCCTCGTCGAACGGCGCGCCGCCGAGCCGATCCTGCCGCTGGGCCTGTTCGCCAACCGCAACTTCGCCCTCATCTCGGTCATCGGCTTCCTGCTCGGCTTCGCCATGTTCGGCGCCATGAACTTCCTGCCGCTCTACCAGCAGACCGTCCAGGGCGCGTCGGCCACCAACAGCGGCCTGCTGCTGCTCCCGCTGATGTTCGGCATGCTTGTGGTCTCGCTGGTGGTCGGCCGGGCCATCACGAAGACCGGGCGCTACCGGGCCTTCCCGATCGTCGGCGGCGTGGTGATGGCCGCCGGCATGGGCCTGCTGACCCAGCTCGACCTCGACACCAGCAAGACGGTGTCCTCGCTCTACATGGTCGTGCTCGGCGTCGGCATGGGCTTCCTCATGCAGACCTCGATGCTGATCGCGCAGAACAGCGTGGAGCAGAAGGACCTGGGCGCGGCGAGCGGTGCGGCCACCTTCTTCCGGTCCATCGGCGGCTCGTTCGGCGTCTCGCTCTTCGGCGCGATCTTCGCCAACCGGCTCGCCGACTCCGCCGCCGGCCCGGCCTTCGCCGGCGGGGGCGAGGGCGGCGCCATGAACCTGGAGAAGCTCAAGGAGCTGGCCGGCCCGGTGCGGGAGGTCGTGCTCGGCGCGCTCTCCGACGCCATCTCGCACGTCTTCATCTGGGCGGTCCTCTTCACCGTGGCGGTCCCGGTGCTCGCCTGGTTCATCAAGGAGGTCCCGCTGCGCACGGCGAACGCCGCCCCGCCGGCCGACGCCACCCCGGAGGACCAGGCCGAGGCCGCCCTCGGCAAGGCCCCCGTCGCCTGACCCACCCGCCGCGGCCACGCCGACCCGTCACCGGGGACGGCGTGGCCGCGCCGTTTCGCGTCAGCGACCGAAGAGGCCCGTGAGGCGGTGC
>NZ_JBSSLX010000076.1:0-23699 GCF_053890995.1 Micromonospora sp. I033
TCTCCGGGTGCGCGGGGGAGTTGGTGCGGTGTCCGCGCGGCGGAGACGGGCAGGCGCCGACAGCCCCCGGGGCAGGGGCCGGCAGCAACTCCGTGAGGTGCTCAGAGGGCAGCCCAGGAAGGGCTGCCGGGGTGGTGGTGTCGCCGCCACCGGCGGTGGGCGACGACAAGGAACGCACCCAAACCCGGATCGATCAAGTCGATCCGGCGGCGAGGGCCTACCTACGACGGAGGGTGACCTCGTGGCGGGGGCGGCGGGCGATGCTCACCGTCAGGCCGAAGACGCTGCCATCGGACAGCTCCAGCCACACGCCACGGTCGAGGGTCAGGACGCCGGCGTCGCGATAGACGCGGGCGGAGGTGACGGTCACCGGGGTGCCGTCATCGTGGGTGAGCTGAGGCAGATCTGCGTCGTCGCAGAGCTGATCCAGGTCGGCGCTGGTGAGCAGGCGCGCCGCGAGTCCCTGAACGAGCTCCTCGTGGGCGTATTCGCCGAACTCGTTGTCGTCGTTGTCGAGCATGCTGTGTTCCTTTCGGCGTCGGGGTTGGTGTCGGACGGCGTTAGTACTGCAACGGCAGTTATGGCGGGTAGCCGCGGTGGCGGCAGTGGGTGATGCGGGCTTGGTGTTGGCGTCGGCGGCGCCAGTGTGACCAGGCCCAGATGCGTGCGGGCAGCGCGCGACGGTGAGGATCAGGGACACCATGAGTCGGTGGATCTCCGGTACGGTGTAGCCGATCATCATGTCCTCGCCAGGGGCGTTCCCCTTTTGTGGCAAGGGTTTTGGCGGCGGCGAGCCAGGCGATTGTCGCCGCGTAGGCGGAGCCGGTCCAGGGCGCCAGCGATTGTGCGCTGCGCCTTCGGGTGAAGGTGGCTCGGGCTCGTCGAACACTCGCACTACCGCAGCTTTTGATCGCGGAGCCAGCGTCGACCGCACCGCCGGCACCACCGACCCGGAGTACCGGGCGACCAGATCGAGGTGGTGCCGGAGACCTGCACCACGGCACCCAGGCGGCCCGGTCAGAGAGCCGAACCGCCCCATCTGACGTACCTCTGTCGAGGGCCCGGCGGTTTGACCACCCGGTCGGGCCGCCGGGCCCGCTTCTGTCGGGGGCACCGACGGGCTCCTTAACCGAAACTAAAGGTTCCTTTAGCGAAGCCGCTGGATCCGACGCCTTACCGTCGGGCGGTCACATCCATGTGGGATACGGGGCCCTAGGAGGACATCCAGTGGTCAGACGCAATGCCGCACGACTCGTCGTCGCTCTCGTAGGAGTGATCGCCCTACTCGCCGGGGGGGGCAGACCAGCGCCTTCGCCGCGCCGACGAACGACGACTACTCCGCCGCCACCGCGGTGGAGACCCTTCCCTTCACCACCACCGTCGACACCACCGGCGCCACGACGGGCCCGACCGACCCGACCACCTGCTCGAACAACGGCTCGGTCTGGTTCAGCTACACGCCGCCCACGAGCATGCGGATTCAGGCCGACACGTTCGGCAGCGACTACGACACGGTGCTCTCGGCCTGGTCGGGTGGGCCGGGCTCGTACACCTCGCTGGGCTGCAACGACGACACCCGCGGGTTGCAGTCGCAGGTCAGCTTCACGGCCACCGCCGGTACGACCTACCACTTCATGGTCGCGCTCTGCTGCGGCAACGGCCGCACCGGTGGCGGCTCGCTGCGCTTCTCCGTCGCCGAGATCCAGCCGGCGGTGAACGACGACGTCGCCGACGCGCTCCCGGTCGGCACGCTGCCCTACTCGAACATCCAGGATCTCAGCTCGGCCACCAGCGAGGCCGGCGAGCCGACCTCCTGCTTCAGTTCCGCCCGCACGGTCTGGTACTCGTACACGCCGACGGTCACCGGTTCCGTCACGGCCAACAGCCACTTTGATTACCTCGGTCTCGCCGTGTACACCGGCTCCTCACCAGGTGACCTGACCCAGGTGGCCTGCCGCCCCCTCTTCCAGAACACCCAGCTGACGTTCCGGGCCGAGGCCGGCACCACCTACCTGTTCCAGCTCGGGGCGGACAGCGCCGAGCAGACCACCTTCCAGTTGGACGTCGCGCAGAATCCGACGGCCGTGTTCTACTCCCACCCGGAGGACCCCAGCTCCTTCGACACCATGATTTTTAGTCCCTACGTGACCGAGCCGGGCGGGGTAGGCATCGCCTCGTACACCTGGGACTTCGGTGACGGTGCGACGTCGACCAGCGTGTCCCCCAAGCACCGGTACGCCGCCGACGGTGACTACACCGTCCGACTGACCCTCCGGACGCACGACGGCCGTACCGGGTCGGTCACCAACGTGGTCACCGTACGTACCCACGACGTGTCCATCGTGCGGCTGAACGTGCCGGCGACGGCGAAGGCCGGGTGAGGTGTCCTTCTCAGCTGACCTGCTCTTGCCTCAATCCTTCTGCTTCGACTGGAGGGCTTTCTCAGTCGAGGTGACCCGTGTCCCGTCCCGGGGATCCCAGCTCTTGTCTCGTTGTAACGGGCGATCTTCGGTGCTCCGCCCCATTGAATCTGGCACCGGCCCGGCGTCGCCGATGAGTTCTGGGAGGCCGGACGGTCCAACCCTGAAGACAACGTCAGGAGGTCTCGATGGGCACCGTGGTGCTGTACAAGAGCATGTCGTTGGACGGCTTCGTCGCCGGCCCCGACATCGGCGCGGAACATCCCATGGGAAAGGGCGGCATGCGGCTACACGAATGGATGTTCACCGACCGTCCCGACCCGCGCGACAAGGAGGTCATCGCTGCCACGTTCGCCTCGGTGGGCGCGGTCGTGGTCGGCAAGCGCACGTTCGACGTCGGACTGCCCCACTGGCAGGACACCCCCTATCCGGCACCGACCTTCGTACTCACCCACCAGGCCCGTGACGAACTCGCCATGAAGAGCGCGACGTTCACCTTCGTCACCGACGGCATCGAGACCGCCCTCAAGTCCGCCCAGGATGCGGCCGACGACAAGGACGTGATCGTGATGGGCGCCCAGACGGGACGGCAGTTCCTGCGCGCCGGGCTGCTGGATGAGTTGCAGATCAACCTGGTGCCCGTCGTGCTGGGCGCCGGAACCCGACTGCTGGACGACCTGGGCCACATCGAGTTGGAGCGCACGCAGGTGATCGCCTCCGACGCGGTCACGCACCTGCGGTTCCGGGTTGTGAAGTAGCGGCAACGGTACGCCCCTGACCGCGACGCCCTGCCTCCGGACCCTGCCAAGCGCCAGGCTGCAGAGGAAAGCCTCGCAGGTCAGGCGGCTGCCCGAGGCGCGCTCCGCACGGCGCTGGCGCGGCCGGCGCGAGTCCGCGCGCGGTGCGCGGACTGGTGCTGCAGACACTCGCGAGCCTCGGCCGAGACGACGCCGCTGAGCAGTCCCAAGGCGAGGGCGACAGCGAGGCGCTGGTCGATGCCGTTCATCCGTTTACGCAGGGCGTCGACGGTGATGCCCAGACGCGCGGCGATCGGTTCGATCGCTCTGCCCCCAAGCCGCAGGTCGATGTAGGGCTCGAGGTCACTGGCCTCCAGCAAACCGAGCCGGGCGGCCCGCCGAACCAGAAGGTCGGGGTGGCCGTAGGGGACTTGCGGCGCGCGCGGGCCGATGACATGCTCCAGGTCCTGCACCGGCACCGCGGTGCCCGCGCCGCGCAGCATCTCGTGTCCGGCCCGCCAGGCGGCCATGCACAACGCGGCGTACGGGGCCGGCTTGGCCAGGTCCACGTGGTCGCGCAAGGCGGTGAGGAAACCGGTGAGGATCTCCGCGTCCAGGTCCGCGCCGTCACCGGACCACCCCGCGTGCAGTCGCCCGGCATGCCCGCGCAGCGCGGGCATCGCCATCGCCACCGCCGCGATGACCCAGGATGGTCCGTCCAGGCGAGCGCGGCGAACCAGATCCCGCCACACCGCATCACGCGCCGCGTAGGCGCGCGGACGACGATGACTAGCATGAGGTTCACCGCGTCCGAGCCCGGTAGGCCGAGCAGGATCGGCAGGTTCGACTCCGGGTCGATCAGCAGTTTGATGCCCGCCGTGAACGCGACCGCCTGCAGCGTGGGTGTGGCCTGGCAACCCAGCAGGCTGCGCCACCACAGCTTCGCGGCACCCTGGGTCCACGGGGTGGCGTAGCAGGCTAGCGCGACCGGCGCGACCCCGGCCAGGACGACCAGCACCCCGATATGTGCGAGCCAGGTGCCGACGAGCATGAACATCAACACGACGATGAGCAGCCCGATGACGGCCATCAGCAGGGCGGAGCCCTCGTCCGTCATCGCCGAAGCGATGCGAGCCCGCACGAAAGTGACCGCCTCGGTGGTCGGCGCGGACGGGCGGCGATCGACACCGTCAGGGCGTTGGCGATGTCGATGAGCACACCGGTCAGCGGGACCGCGAACGCGGACAGGACGAACCCGACGACAAGCCGGGGGAGTGGCTCCTTGATGCCGTAGCGAACCTCGACCGAGCCGCCGACCATTGCAGCGACGCCCACGGCGATGATCGCGAGGATGAAGCAGGCGCTGACGACCAGGGCACTCTTGTCGGCGATCGATTGCACCTGCGGCAGGACGGTGACGTCCGGCGATACGAACATTGAGGAGGCCGCCGTGGAGCAGGCCGCCAGTGATGTACCGCTATCCGTGACGCCCTGGGCGCTGCGGCTCACCGACGTCGTCCTGGTACTCGCCATGGCGGTGTTTCACCGCGACGCCCCACCGGTGTCGCGCCGCCCCTGGCTCCTCGCGATACCGATCGGCATCCTGCTCGTTCCCCTGCCGCTGTTCGCCCTCCAGGCCACCAGCCAGGCACCGAGGCTGCTGGACTGGACTGGCGTGGCCTGCGCCATGGTCGCCGCCGCCATCGCGGTGCACCTATCCGCGCGGGCACCCAGGCAGCCAGCTCGCGCGCTGCCGTGGTCACTGGCGCTCACCCTGCTCGCCGCGACCACCCTCGCCCTACGAATCGTCACCCTGCCTGACTACATCGACCAGGCACAACGCACCACACTCCTCACAATCGCAGCAGCGGAAGTCATCGCCGTCCTGACGATGGCCCTACCGCTCGCCCGACGCGCCATCCGCGCACTGCGCCGACTTCCACCCATCCCCGCCAACGCCCAATCGCCCACCACACCGACCGAGTAGGACTCACCCCCATCGCGGCGCACCGACCCGCACCGGCCCATCCAACCCCCACCGGAACGCACTGTCATGCCGCACACCGTGCGCTAAGCCCGTGCCTGTGGCCTTACGGCATCGCCTGCCTGACCGTTGATCGCTGTGCCGAGCCCAGGTCGTGCGGCGGCATCGGCGTTTCGTCAGCGGGACGCTTGCGTGCCGACTTGGCAGGCTCGGATCGCGATGGTGACCTGGTTGCCCGCGGAGGGGTCGGTGACGCAGTGCAGTCCGAGGTCTGTGATGCGGCCATCGCGTGCGTTCCACTCGCGGGCACCGGCGTCACGTCCCAAGAATGAGCCGAGCGAGTCGATCGTGGCCTTCCAGAGGTTCGGCCAGGCGCGGTACTAGCTGACGCAGTGGTGCGGACCAGCAGCGAGTACACCCCGCCGGGATCCTGGACAGTGTGCGTCTGGCACACCGCGACCGAGGAAGTACCTGCATGCTTCTTGGTCGCCCACACCGAGACGAACTGCCGCCCGGTGCCCTTGGTCAGCTTCGGGACGAGCGGAACAGGTAGTTGTCGAGGTCGTTGAGCCGAGCAGGGGCACGAGGTCCGGCAGCCCGATATCCACGCGCAGGGCGAGCGGACCCGGAGTGACGGGCAACTTCGGGGCGACGACCGCCAGCACGTCGGCGGCAAACGCGGCGAAGCGAACCTGGCCAGGTGACCCAGCCGTGTCCCAGCTGGCCAGGGCAGGCGGAACGCTGAGTATTCCGCCCACGGACTCCGGGCGCGCATAGAAGACAGGCAAGGTCACAGGCGAAATTTATCGCCAAGCCAGAGCCTCGACCGCCCGTCATGCCTGCCGGCCGCCGACGGAGACACAGCGAGCTCGTCGAGCACGCTGAACCCGTCGTCGACTACGTCGTTCGGGTCGTCCGTGTCGTCAACCACGAAGGCTTCGACTGGTTCCTCGTCCAGAAGCTGAGGGTACTTCTCCAGCAGGAACCGGCGCCGCTACGCCATACGCCACCCGTCCGGCGAGGACGCTTCGCGTCAGCATGCCGATGGCCTGCGGCCACCATTGACCCCGGCCGGGCGACGTAGTTGTCGCACCTATTCGGGGGATGGGAGCAGTGTGGCCGAGGTTCGACCGCCCGCCTGGCTTCCAGACGCGACCGTCACGCTCCACCCCGACGGTGTTTGTCGGCTGCTTCGATCGCGTGCAGGACCGCTAGACGGATCACCCAGTAAAGAACGAAGACGCTCAGGGCGTAGAAGAGAACGGCGGCAAGTGTGGCATCCATGATCGTGAACCATAGGGATCAGCTGCCAGTGCCGCTACAGCCATTCGTACAGCCAAGACGACCCGCAAACGTTGACGCTGCCCGACAGCAGCGGACGGGCTGACCAGGCGCACGCCCGGCCGACCTGCCATCCACGATCTTCTTCTAGTCCTCAGGCCGGTCAGGTCACCTGACGCATGACGGGAGACGCCAGCCTTGACGCTCAGGCCCGGCACTACCGGGGCAGGAAAGCAGGGCACCCGCGACACGTTCATGCGCAGGATCGTAGGCCCAGGTTGCCGGTCCCGTAGCCGCGCAATCGGTCACAGATGCTCAGGAGGGTTGCGGTCCGCCTCCCGTCCGCAAAGGATGGCGAAGGGCAGGGGAGCGGTTGCTCAGGCGGCGGTCGCGCAAGCGCGGTCCTCGACGGCGCCCGACGGCGGGCATCGCCATCCCCGGCTCGTAGACGACGTGGCGGTCCCGGCCTGGACGTGCGGCGGTTGTGCCGGGGGAGTGACCCTGCCAGACCCGGCGGCGGGAGCTGCGAGCTGAGTACGACCGCGCTCCGGTGTCGCTGGCGCTCTACCTTGCCGCCCAGCTCGTCGAGCAGACCACCGCCGACCCGCCAGCCTCCGAACCTGTGTCAAGGTCCGTCTCATCTGGCGGGCCGAGCGGCGGCCCGCTCCCCTAGGGCAGTGGGCCGCCGCCGGACGGGATGAAACCTTCAACTTCTTCGATGCAGGGGACGGTTAGTCTGGCAGGAACATTACGAGAACGCACACAAGTTGAAGTCGAACAACTCCCATGATCCCACGCCGTCGGCCTTCGCCTGCAGCGCGCCATTGCCCGTCCCACTAACATTGGCAGTTACGTACTTGCCGTTAGCCGAGGCCTTTATGTAGTAGAGGGTATCGTCCCAAAGGTTGATGGTGAACAACTCCCACGCCCCGACGCTGTTGGCCTTGGCCTGCAGCGCGCCATTGCCCGCCCCACTGATGTTGGCCGTCACGTACCGATTGGCGGCATACGAGTAGATAGCGTACTTGCCGTTGACCGGCACGAGCGAGAAAGTTTCCCAAGACCCCTGAGATGGAGCGCGGGCCTGCAGCGGGTAGTCGGGGGGCAAAGTCAGATTTGCGCTGACGAAGGAAGAGTTGGCAGCCGCCCAAATAGGCGTAGAACACCCCTGCACCGTGGAGGCGCCGCTCGGTTTCGGAGTCGCCGCCGACGCCGGCGCGGGGAATAGTGCGAGCAACATCGCGACCGGGGCAATGACTGCGGCAATGATTGCCGCGCGCGGCTTCTTCAAGCTGAACAGTTTGTTCAACCTAGGCCTCCTTCCAATCGGTGCGCGCAGCCTATCGCCTTGATGGTGAGTTGTGGGGGCGGCAAATGCCGCAATCTAGACTGCGCCCGAGATAGGCCGAGGACTAGCCGGGAGCAGATGATCGTTCCTGCTAGCCGTACAGCAAGAAGAGGGGCAGCTGATTTCACGGTCACTACCCTCGATCGGCCGGCCGAGGCTCGCGACCTGCTTCATCGGACCGTCGGCAAGCCACCTTGCTGGCGAATCCACAGGTGCAGGTCGATGTCCTGGGCGGAGTCGGCGTGCCCGGTGCGTGCCCGATGCGGCGGTCGACACGGGCCCACGGACGCATCGGCGCCTCGGACGCGAACGGCGGAACTCTCTAACACGCAGGTGTCCACGCCAGCGGAACTACGGATCGGTGTACCCGATGGCCGTGAGGTGGTTGCCCCTGATGTACCCCGACGGGGGCGGTGCAGGAGGCACGTGGAGCCGAACCGGTGCGGGTCCTAGGCTTGAATGAGAGCCGCTGGGGCGGTCTGGCGCACTCACTCAACAGGCCGATCCTCAATGAAGCGCATCCGCTTCTGGATTTTTCCTTCCTTACTCTTATTATAAAACATCGTAGTCTTTTTGCGGTTGGGCATCGGACCAAGTGATCGATGCAATCAGATCGTTTCTGTGATGTTCTAGTCGATCTGTATTCATGTAACTTTCATCAGGCTGCCAGTCTCTTGGCAAGTCACCACTTTCCCTGTAGAAAGACAAATGAATGAATTTGCTTTCGCTTTCGACTGGAGGGTCCTTGACGTATCCTTCAACTAAATCTCTCAAATCCATCAAGTCTTCTGGTGGATTCAGAATCATATAGTGCTTCCTGAGCGTCAACGCCTCTTCGCCCTTTTTGCCGACAACCTCTTCAGTGTTGGCGATTTCGAAAATACTTGTTTCCCCGCCTGACTCTCCGCCGTCTGTGCATCCAATCATTGGATAATGGGATGAATAATACGCCCATAATCAACCCTAGAACCTTCGAATTAACTTTCGTCACTTAATCCTCCTTCGAATGGGATATCCAGATTCCACCTTGCATTTTGGGATCCACTGAGGCAACCTTGGCGCGAGGACTCCGCCAAGAGCTCCGATTCTCGGTCGTGGTACAGGCAGCGGCGATACCCGGCTTGCCATCAGAGCAGCCGCTGAATACCGTCAGAAGGTAGGCGTTCGCGGCAGCAGCAGGGGTCGCCTCACCCCGGTCCGCTTCTGCCGTCTTGACAGCGCGCCCAGCCAACGGGACCGCGAGGCAGCCCGCGAGAACGGCGGCGACAGCCGCTGCGGCGCGGAGTCGTCATGAACGCGCGGAGTCGCCATGAACGTGGGGCGAGAGGCAGCGCGAACATGAGCGGAGACTACCTACCGGATCATGGTTGCCGCAGAGCAGCGCGCCTGCCGTGTGGGACGCCGCTGTGCCGAACACGTGCCGAAGCTGTCCGCTCTTCCCTGCCTCGGCTGACGTTCGCCCAGCTCAATGACAGGATGCGACCGGATGAGGTACGTCTGCCGGAGACGGCGAACGGCGTCGGGCGGCCTAGACATGGTCTGGGGAATTTACGGACTAGATGCTCGCATGTGGCAGGCAGGCCACAAGCTGATGACAAAGGCGGAGCCTCTTGGATGTACCCGCAATCCGTCATTCCGCGACTCGGCGCGCCTCAGTCCGCGCTGGCCGCCGGCGGCGGAGTGCCACCGTCCTGCGCCCGCCACTGACCGGCGCTGTCGGCGCGCAGCAGACGATCAACCGCGGAGGCGGTGCTGTTCACGACCGGCGGCGTCACCCGACTGCTCGACCGGCTGTGCGACGCCGAACTACTGAGGCGGGAACGCGATCCCGCCGACCGCCGTGTCGTCTACGCCGTTCTGACCCCGACCGGCCACGACCTCTACCAACGGGCCTCCAGGTCCCACCTGCGAGAGGTTGTGAAGCACTTTGGCAGGCAGCTGTCAGCCGACGAGATCGACGCTGTCGAGGCCTTCCTGACCCGCCTGGTGGACAGCAACCTCGACCCTTAACGCGCCCGTCACCGCAACTGTCGGGTTAGCGAACCCGACAGCTCAAGCGCCAGGCAGACACGGACGGCACGAAGTTCGAGAGGACGTCGGCAAGCGCCGGAACCGTCTCCCCGCGCATCGCGCGATCAACCCTTCACCCGATGTCCCGCCCCGTTTTCGCCACCGCGGCACTATCCACGGTGGTCATCGATCCTTCGAACACCAGGTGCATCTCCTTGATCCGGAGTCACACCGTACGTCTTACAGCCCCGACCGACGACCATGGGCGAGGATCTCCGACCGGTAACACGACATCGCGGCGCCAGATCCGCCCCAGTGGTCCTCGCGGAACGGGGACGCCAACGTGCCGCAGGACCGTCCGGGTGGCGCCGCAGCTCAGGCATGCACGGCCCTGCGGCGACATTCGATCCCACCTGCCAGGCAAGCGTGTTGGTGGAGGTCCTCTACCGGTCGTCGCTGTCTTGAGGCCCCCGGCCGATGTCAGCGCACTCGATGGCCGGCGCGGAACACGGCCGTGACGGCGCGGACAGCGGTGATGTCGGCGAGGGGGTCGCCTTCCACGGCGAGCAGGTCGGCGTCGAAGCCGGGCGCCAGCCGCCCCTTGCGCTCGCCGACCCGGCACGCCTGCGCGGCCAGCGAGGTCACCGCGCGCAGCGCCGCGACCGGCGGGAACCCGCAGTCGACCAACATCGCGGCGCCGTACGGGAGGACATCGTGCGGCTTCGGCGGCCCGATGCCGGCGTCGCTGCCCAACACCACCGTGACGCCGGCTTCCCGCATCCGGCGCAGGTTGGCCATGAACCCGTCGACCCGGGCGGCTATCCGCGGCGGGGGAGCAGATCCGGGAACGAACCCGAGGGTCGCTGAGACGACGATGCCAGCCCGAGCGATCGCGTCGATCAGGTCCGGGCGTGAATCCACACCGTCGACCGTCATGAAAGAGCAGTGCTCGATCGTGTCGACGCCCGCGGCGACGGCGTGCTCGATTCCCGACACGCCATGGGCGTGCACCGCCACGGGCAACCCATGGCGGTTAGCCTCCTCGACGGCCGCGCGCAACTCGTCCGGCCCGTACTGCACCTCGTGCGAACGCGTGCCGGGTGTCATCTCGCCGCCGGTCGCCATCACCTTGATCACATCGACGCCCCGCTCGGCGCGGACACGTACCGCGTCCCGGACGCCGTCGACCCCGTCCGCCGCGCCACCGAGGAACCAGCAGTGGCCCCGGCTCGTGGTGACGGGCGGGCCGGCCGCGACTATCTGCGGACCGCCAGCGGGCTCGGCAGCCAACTCATCGCGGAGCCGCACCGCCAGATAGGACCGGTCGCCCAGGTCCCGTACGGTCGTGATACCCGCCGCCAGGCAGGTGCGCGCCGCGGTGCGCATGCGGGCGAGCAGTTCCTCGTCCGACAGCCTCTCCAGGGCACCGACCGGGTCCGCGCTGGCGTCGAAGGCCAGATGCACGTGGGCGTCGACAAGGCCGGGCAGCAGCGTCGCGCCGCCCAGGTCGATCACCTCGGCGCCTGGCGGTGGCGCACCACCGGCCTGCACGTCGACGACCCGCCCGTCGTCGACAAGCACCAGGGGCCGCTCGACCAGGACGGGACTGACCCCGTCGAAGGCGGCACCGCCACGAATCGCCAACATGTCGACCACCACCACGCCATCGACAGGCTTTCGGTCCAGCTCCCTCACCGGGTTCAGCCGGCGGTAATCAGCTAAACGTGCCCGACCCGATGCCGCCATCGGCCGGTCGTCGGAACGGGGAGCCGATCGCGGCAGTGCTCGCCATTGTGCTGTTCGCGTGCTTTCTGATCTGGTAGATGCTGGCCTGCTCGGCCCAGCAGCCGCCCTGGAACGCCTCGGCAAGGCCGCCGACCGCAGCCACCGTTCGCTCGGCCCGTACAGCCGATTGACGCGCAGCAGCCAGCCCACCCGGTGCTGGCGCGCGGGCAGGCGCGGCCGGTCGGCCGATCCGGCAACCGCCGGGTACGGGCGGCCACGGCGGCCGGCGAGGGCAGCCCGCGGCCACTTCCCCAACGAGCAGGCGGCGCTAAAGTGCCTCTATCTCGTGACCCGGTCCCTGGACCCGACCGGGACCGGCAGGACCCGATGGACGATGCGCTGGAAACCCGCCCTAAACGCCTTCGCCATCACCTTCAGCGACCGCCTCCCGGCCGCTGAGACCTACTAGAAGACCGCCGGAAACACCGTTAGCGAGATAGTCCCAACCTGGCGTGCGAGCGGCACGGTTCTCGGCGCGTCTTGACGGCGAACAGGCCAGCTCGGCGTGACGCTACGTAGCGCGCGGATCGCGGCAGACATCCCATGTGCTGAGGTTGTCAAGAAATGGGCTGGAGATGTGCCCAGGCGGTTGCCTCGTCGTAGGTCGTATTGGTTTTGAGGCAGCCGTGCAGGACGCCGACGAGGCGGTTGCCGAGTTGGCGTAGGGCGGCTTGATGGCCGGTGCCGCGGGCGCGGAGGGCGTCGTAGTAGGCGCGGCGCCGGGTGAGCCTTTCAGGGCGCAGAACGCCCATTGGTGCACGGCGTCGGCGAGTCGTCGGTTGCGGGCGTAACGGGCCAGCACGATGGTGTGTGTGCCGGATGCGCGGGTGATCGGGGAGGTGCCGGCGTAGTTCTTGCGGGCTTTGGCGTCGGTGAAGCGGTGGGGGTCGTCGCCGAATTCGCCGAGGATCCGGGCGCTGAGGACCACACCGAGGCCGGGTCGACTCAGGTAGTGCTCAGCTCAACGTCGTGGTGGTCCTCGGCCCAGTCGTCTCCCAAATACAGCATCTCGCCACCTTCCTCGATGGACAGTGTCGCCCATGACAGCGTGGAAGAGACCTCAGCGATCTAATGGCCAAGTACTCACCACGAACATCCGGGGCACGTCATCCAATCAGCTGTCCAGCCTCCTCAGGACCAGCGGGCGCACGGTCTGCCGCAAGACCTTGAAGGCCTGAAGAGAAGAGTGCTGACCCGCCAGCCGCTACCGGAGCCATCCTGCCGCAGCAGGCTGCCAGAACCCATTAGAAGAGTCCACTGCCCGCTTTCGGCCCTGTCGGCTCGGGGCCTGCGGTGTCGCCTCCGGAGGCCCCGACCCGACGGCTCACTCGTTGTGGAGCACCTCGGCGATCGTGAGCCGGGCCGCGCCGCGGGCCGGGACCAGTGCACCGAGGATTGCGATCACGACGCCGGCGAGGGCCATGAGCGCGAGCGTCGGCGCCTGCCACACCTCCAGCACCGAGTGTGGGATGGCGACCTGGGCCGCGTCGGCGGCGGTCGGCACGATGTACCGGTGCGCAACGATCCCCAGGGGGATGCCGAGCACACCGCCAGCCGCGCCGACGACGGCCATCGACGTCAGCACCATCGTGACGACCTGGCGTGGCGTCATCCCGATCGACTTGAGCATGCCGAGGTCGCGGCGGCGTTCCCTGACATTGAGCACGACCGTGTTGAAGACGCCGAGGGCCGCGACGGTGGACAGCAGCAGCGAGAGCACCGACGAGAAGCCGATCACGGTCACCGCGAAGTCGCTGGGCTGGGAGGTGTCCCACGCGTCGATCGCCGGGTCGGCCGCCTTGACCGCGGCGACGTACTCCGCGACATCGCCGCCACGCTTGAGCTGGACCTGGTAGTACACCTCGTGTGGTTTGACGGCGCGGTCCGGCGCGAGTTCGGTGAGGACGCGCCAGTCCACGAACATGCCGGGCGGTCCGGCCGGGCCGTCCATCGTCTCGCCGATCACGGTCAGCACCGTCCGCCGTCCGCCGAGCTCCAGGGTGAGGTTGTCCCCGACGTTCAGTCCGCGCTCACGCATGAGTCCCGACGGCACGACTGTCTCGTGCACCCGTGTCATCCAGCGTCCGGCGGTGAGCTCATCCTGGTAGCCCATCGACGAGTAGTCACCGCGGACGAAGTTGACGGTCAGCGGCTGGGTCTGCCCGATGGTGGGGACTGGCAGTCTGAAGACGGGGGTGACCCGGGCGACGTCCGGCAGCCCGCGCAGCAGCTGCTCGACCTGGGCGTCGGTCCGAGTGGTGGTGGCCTGCGGCCCCGTGGGCGGCAGCTGACCTTCAGGGGCGATCCGCGTCCGGCCGTCGGACGGCCGGACCCCGATCTGTCCCGAGGCCCGGTCTTCGATCGTGGAGATCCGGGTCAGCGTGTCGGCCAGCCCGGTCGCGAACGTCACGGTGGTCACTCCGAGCAGGACGGCCACGACGGTGAAGACGGTCCGGCCCGGTCGCGCGAACGGCAGGCCCAGCCCCAGGGTGACCGGACGCGACAGCCGGACACTGGCGAGCCGGCGCTGGATTCGCGTCCCATGCCCGGTCCGTGGGGAGCTGCCGGCGCTGATCGCCTCGGCGGCTGACAGTCGGTGTGCCCGGACGGCGGGCACGAACGCCGCCAGGGCGACGAGTGTCGGCACGCCGATCAGCCCGGCGACCCAGATCCAGACGCCGACGTTGATGCCAACGTCGAGTCCGAGGCCCGCGAACCCGTCGCTCAGCAGCGGCTGGGCGGCGAGGGTGCCGGCGACGGTGCCAAGGACACAGCCGATGAGGGCGGGTACCGACACCATGACGAGGTAGACGGCGACAACCTGGCGCGGTGTGAATCCGAGCGCCTTGAGGATCCCGATGTGCCGGAAGCTGGAGACGACTGCGCCGCTGACCACGTTGCCCACGATGACGACCGCGACGATCAGTCCGAGCACGCCGAACGTGGCGAGGAACGGCACGTACACGCCGATGTCCGAGGCGACCTTCTCCTTGACGACGAGGTACGGCTGCGCGGCGATCAGCGCGCCCGCTGGCAGGCCGGCCGTGACGGCGGCCAGGTCGGCGTGGACCGCGGACTTCGTAGACACGTCACCGGTGAACCTGTAGAGCATCTGAACCGACGTGGGGTGCAGCGCGGTCATCTGTTCCGGTGACACCCATGCGTCGGCGGTCTGGCTGAGACTGTGGGCCCGGCCGACGACGGTGTACCGCTTGCCGCCGAGGGTCACCTCTCCGCTGTCCGGCGGAAATCCCCTCGAGTCGGCGCCGGGTTCGGGCTGGTTGAGGACGATCTCGCCGGGTGCCGTGGGCCAGCGCCCCTGCCAGAGGTTGAGACGGTCCACCGAGCCGTCCTGGTCGGCGCGCCCCACGACGGTCAGCGGACCCCGTGGGCCCGGCCCGCCGCCCTCGGTAAGGTCGAGCGTTACCTGCCCGAACGGTCCCGCCGCGGCTGCCACGCCGGTTCGCTGGCCGGTGAGCTGCACATCGGTGACCTTGGCCGGGTCGTACACGGCGATCGCGTGTGGGCCCTGCTGCCTGGCGAAGGCGCGGTCGAAGGGCGCCGAGGACGCCTCGAGCAGCGCCAGCGCCACGACGATCGTCGTGGTGGAGAGCAGCACGACCAAGCCGATGACGAACGTCTGCACCCGGCGTCGCCGGACCGCGGACCGCGACGCCCGCCACACGGCACTCATGCGCGTTCCAGACTGCGTTCGCGGGTGATCCGGCCGTCGGCCAGTTCGACCACGCGGCTCGCGCACCGCGTCGCGAGTCGCTCGTCGTGGGTAACGATGAGCAGGGTCTGCCCGATCTGATTGAGGTCCAGCAGCAGATCCATCACCTGCTCGCCGGAGCGGCTGTCCAGGGCGCCGGTCGGCTCGTCGGCCAGCAGCAGCTCCGGACGGTTCACAAGGGCCCGGGCCACCGCGACGCGCTGGCGCTCGCCGCCGCTCAGGGCCGCCGGATACGCGTTGCGCCGGTCGGCGATGCCGAGCTCGTCGAGCAGTTCCATGGCCCGCTTGCGTGCCGGGCCGGCCTTGGTACCGGTCAGCTGGGCGGCGAGAGTCACGTTGTCTATCGCCGGTAGGTCGTCAAGCAGATTGAAGAACTGGAAGATCATGCCGATCCGGTGCCGCCGGAACAGCGCCAGCTTCGTTTCGTTCAGGCGGCTCAGCTCCTCGTCGTGGACGCGCACCGACCCTGATGTCGGCCGGTCCAGCCCGGCGATCATGTTCAGCATGGTGGACTTGCCGCAGCCCGACGGGCCCATCACCGCCACCGCCTCGCCGGTACGGATCTCGAGCGACACGCCGTCTAGGGCGGTCGTGTCGCCGTACTCTTTGCAGACGTTGTCCAGCCGCACAACGCAGGTGTCAGTGGTCATGGCAGCACGTTATGGCCGCCGGTAGCGCCCGGTCATCGGGCCCGGGATGTAATCCGTCGGAGCTGTCATCCCAGGGATGTACCGGCTGCAAACCGGGGATGATGTGGCACCGGTCCGGGTCTGCGAAACTTCGTGGGTGAGATCAGGGGCGGTGTGGCTGGCCGGCGCGCTCGTCGCCGCCTGCGCGACCGCGGCATGGCTCGGTGTCACACTCGTCCGCGCGCGACGCCGGCACCGCCGGGCGCTGGAGGAGCGAGGCTGGCTCCTCGAGCGGGAGCGGGAGAGCGTGGCCCGGACCGCCGTTGACGCCGAACGTGCCCGTATCGCCCGGGAACTGCACGACATCGTCAGCCACAACGTGAGCCTCATGATCGTGCAGGCCTGTGCCGCACGCGAGGTACTCGCGGCCATGCCCGACGAGGCCGCGGCAGCGCTGTCGGCAGTGGAAGGCGCCGGACGGACCACGATGACCGAACTGCGGCACCTGCTCGGCCTGCTGGCGCCCGCGGCGGACGGCGACGATGGCACGGATGGAGCCGATCTGGCGCCGCAGCCCAGCCTCAGCAGGCTCAGTCCGTTGATCGACCGAATTGCGTTCGCCGGTCTGCCGGTGGAGGTGCGCATCTCCGGTGAGCCGCGGCCGCTGCCGTCCGGGATCGACGTTACCGCGTACCGAATCGTGCAGGAGGCGCTGACGAACGCGCTGAAGCACGGCGCCGGAGGAAAGGCGGAGGTGACGATCCGCTACGCCGGGCACTCGCTGCGGGTGGAGGTGCTCACCACGGGTCCCAGCGTGCTGACGGGCGACCGGCCTGCACCGCGCCGCGGAGACGGCGCCGGCCGGGGATTGCTGGGGCTGCGACAGCGCGTTGCGGTCTACGGTGGCGATCTCGACGCCCGCCGACGGCTCGGCGGCGGGTTCCGGGTCCGCGCCCGCATCCCGGTGGAGCACCCGTGAAGGCGCAGCCCGGCCCGTCCAGCCCGCCCGGGTCCACGTCGCCGGCATCCCCCCGCGTGCTCATCGCCGACGACCAGGAGCTGATCCGTACCGGCTTCCGGCTGATCCTGGTCGCCCGCGGCATCGACGTGGTCGGCGAGGCCGCCGACGGCGTCGAGGCGGTCGCGGCCGAGCGGCGGCTGCGTCCCGACGTCGTGCTCATGGACATCCGCATGCCGGTGATGGACGGGCTCGAGGCAACGCGACGCATCCTGGGCCACAGCTCCCGCTGCCGGGTGCTCATGCTCACCACGTTCGACCTCGACCGGTACGTCTACGCTGCTCTGGCGCTCGGCGCGAGCGGATTCCTTCTCAAGGACGTCACCGCGGACCACCTCGCCGCGGCGGTGCGCCTCGTCGACACCGGCGACGCACTTCTCGCGCCCTCGATCACCCGGCGGCTCGTCCAGCGCTTCGCCAGCGCGGACCAACTGGCCGGCGACGGACCGAAGCGTGCCATCCACCGTGATCTCGCCGCGCTGACGCCCCGCGAACTGGAAGTGCTGGCGCTCGTCGGCCGCGGTCTCTCCAACACCGAACTGGCCCAGGCGCTGACCCTGAGCGAGGCGACGGTGAAGACCCACGTGGCGCGGATCTTCGCCAAGCTCGCCCTCCGCGACCGTGCGCAGGCGGTCGTCCTGGCCTACGAGACCGGCCTCGTCACGCCCGGCGACACCTGATCGCACCCACGCATGTGGACGGCATGATCGACGGCCCGAAAGGTTGCTATCGGCGGGCCTGTCGGCCTGGAACAGCCCCAGCCACTGGTCGCCCGACCGGCGCGTTCTTCGCCGGCCGGGGCCGCTCGGCTCCTAAAGGGTCCCAGCTACATCCCTCGGATAAGTCGTCCAGCGAGTGTCCTGTACCCGGCACGTGAGTGCACGGGTCGGGCCGGCCGGTGACGATCAGGCAACGTGGCGCATAACAGTTTTCCGGCCCGTAAATTGTTCTCCTCGTTCGGCAGGCGCCAATCATTGAAATAGACGTGTCTAATTGCGTCCGCACAGCTGTTATCGCTAACATCGTTGCTGCCGGGCCGCGCGGAGGGCTGGGAGCCGGGCGACCCCAGCGCCCGCTGAGCCGAGGCGTCACCTGTTCCTCGGCTCAGCGGACCGCCCCTGACGGCAGCGAGCCGTTCCACCTGCATCCGTGGCAGGTCATCTCGACGTGCCGGCGCCACCCCGTGCCGCCGCGCCCCCGTGGCGCGGATCGGTCCCCTCGGCGTGGCCCGGCTGGAAAGGAGTAGTCCATGAACGACCAGGCTCCGGATCGGACCGGACATCGTTGGCGGTCGCGACTGGCCACCGGGATGGCGGCACTCCTCGCGACCGGCGCGCTCGTCACGGTGCACCCCACGCCCGCCTCGGCGGCCACGGTGGACACCAACGCCACCTACGTGCTGGTCAACCGGAACAGCGGCAAGGCCCTCGACGTCTACGGAGCGGCGACCGCCGACGGCGGCCGGATCACCCAGTGGACCCGCAACGACGGCGCCAACCAGCAGTGGCAGTTCGTCGACTCCGGTGGCGGCTACTACCGCCTCCGGTCCCGCAACTCCGGCAAGGTCCTAGACGTCTCCAACGCCGCCACGGCCGACGGCGCGCCCGTCGTGCAGTGGACCGATCACAACGGCGCCAACCAGCAGTTCCGGCTGGCCGACTCCGCCGACGGACACGTCCGCCTCATCAACCGCAACAGCGGCAAGGCGGTCGAGGTGCAGGGCGCCGCGACCACCGACGGCGCCAACATCGTGCAGTACGCCGACTGGAACGGCGCCAACCAGCAGTGGCGGCTGGTCGTGGTCCCGACCGGGGGCGGCACCGGCGGAGGCTGCGGCAGGACCCCCGGGCTGGCGAACGGCACCCACTCGATCCAGAGCGGTGGCAAGAGCCGCACCTACCTCCTCCGGCTCCCGGGCAACTACGACGGCAACCGCCCGTACCGGCTGATCTTCGCGTTCCACTGGCGCGGCGGCACCGCCGCCGAGGTCGACTCCGGCGGTACGAGCGGCGCCGCCTGGTCCTACTACGGCCAGCTGGAGCAGTCGAACAACAGCGCGATCCTGGTCGCGCCGCAGGGCCTCGGCAACGGCTGGGCCAACTCGGGCGGCGAGGATGTCACCTTCGTCGACGACATGGTCCGGCAGATCGAGGGTGCTCTCTGCGTCAACACCCGGCAGCTCTTCGCCCTCGGGTTCAGCTGGGGCGGCGGCATGAGCTACGCGCTGGCGTGCGCCCGCGCGAACGTCTTCCGGGCTGTCGCGGTGTTCAGCGGAGCGCAGATCAGCGGGTGCAGCGGCGGCACCCAGCCCATCGCCTACTTCGGACTGCACGGGATCGGCGACACCGTGCTGCCCATCGCCCAGGGACGGGCGCTGCGCGACACGTTCGTCCGGAACAACGGCTGCACGCCGCAGAGCCCGCCCGAGCCGGCGGCCGGCAGCCGCACCCACATCACCACCGCCTATGCCGGCTGCCGCGCCGGTTACCCGGTGCAGTGGGCCGCCTTCGACAACGGGCACCTGCCCGGCCCGGTGGACGGGACCTACGCCGAGAGCGGCGTCACGACCTGGACCAAGGGCGAGGTGTGGCGGTTCTTCGCCCAGTTCTGACTCCCCCCGCGATCAGACAACAAAACGCAGCCCTTGGAGGCAGACATGAAGGTGCTCCCTCGACCTTCCCGCACGCTCGGCGTCCGGCGGCTCGTCGCCGGGGTGGTGACGCTGCTCTGCGCCGCCGTCCTCGTCCCGGGCACGGCCCGGGCGGACAACCCGATCATCCAGCACATCTACACCGCCGATCCGGCTCCGCTGGTCCACAACGGCCGGGTGTACCTGTACACCGGTCACGACGAGGACGGCTCGACCTGGTTCACGATGAAGGAGTGGCGGGTGTGGTCGTCCGCCGACATGGTGAACTGGACCGACCACGGGTCCCCGCTCAGCCTCGCCAGCTTCAGCTGGGCCAGCGCCGACGCCTGGGCCGGTCAGGTCGTCGCGCGGAACGGCAAGTTCTACTGGTACGTGCCGATGACCGTGCGGGCGACCGGCGCGATGGGCATCGGCGTGGCGGTGGCCGACAGCCCGACTGGCCCCTTCCGCGACGCGATCGGCCGGCCGCTGGTTTCCAACGGCGAGATCGACCCGACGGTCCTCGTCGACAGCGACGGGCAGGCCTACCTGTACTGGGGCAACCCGAACCTCTGGTACATGAAGCTCAACGCCGACATGATCTCCTACTCGGGCGGCCCGACGAAGATCCCGCTCACCACCGCCGGGTTCGGCACCCGCACCGGCGACCCGAACCGGCCGACCCTGTACGAGGAAGGCCCGTGGGTCTACAAGCGCAACGGCCTGTACTACAACGTCTTCGCGGCGAAGTGCTGCTCGGAGTTCATCGGCTACTCGACCGCCCCGGGCCCCACCGGGCCGTGGACCTACCGCGGGACGGTCATGCCGACCCAGGGCAGCAGCTTCACCAATCACCCCGGCATCGTCGACTTCAACGGCGGATCGTACTTCTTCTACCACAACGGCGCGCTGCCGGGCGGCGGCGGCTTCACCCGCTCGGTCGCGGTCGAAAAGTTCTCCTACAACGCCGACGGCTCGATCCCCACCATCACCATGACCACCACCGGCGCACCCCAGGTCGGCACCCTCAACCCGTACACCCGGCAGGAGGCCGAGACGATCGCCTGGGGCTCCGGCATCGAGACCGAGCCGGCCAGCGAGGGCGGGATGGACGTCGGCTGGATCGAGAACGGCGACTACATCAAGGTCAAGGGGGTCGCCTTCGGTAGCGGGGCAAGTTCGTTCACCGCGCGGGTGGCCTCGGCGACCAGCGGCGGCACCATCGAGCTCCGCCTCGACGGCACCGCCGGTCCGGTGGTGGGACGGTGCCCGGTCCCGGGCACCGGCGGCTGGCAGACCTGGGCGAACGCCTCCTGCGCCGTCACCGGCGCCGCCGGCACCCACGACCTGTACCTGCGGTTCACCGGCGGCAGCGGCAACCTCTTCAACGTCAACTGGTGGCAGTTCGGCACCGCCGCCGGGGGCGGGAACCTGCTGGCCAACGGCGACGGGGAGAGCGGCACGTCCGGCTGGGGAGTCATGGGCAGCGGGACCCTCTCGGCGGACACCGCGGTCGCCCACGGCGGGGCGGCGTCGCTGGCGGTGACCGGCCGTACGGCGTCCTGGAACGGCCCCAGCCAGGACGTGACCTCGAAGCTCACCAACGGCAGGAGCTACACCACCACCGTCTGGGTACGGAGCCGGAGCGGGACGCCGACCGCGAAGGCGACCCTGGCGCTGACCGCGAACGGTGCCACGAGCTACGTCTCGCTGACCCCGGCCACCGCGGTGAACCCCGACGGCTGGACGAAGCTGACCGGCACCGCTGCGGTGTCGTGGAGCGGAACGCTCTCCGCCGCCACCTTCTACGTGGAGACGACGTCGGGAACCGACGGCTTCTCCGTCGACGACGCCTCGCTGCAGAGCTGACCCTCGGCACGCCCACGCCGCCGATCCACCGCGACCGCCGGAGCGTCGGCGGACCACCACCTGTTGCGGCGTACCGCCGCGCGAAGGAGAACCGATGAGACACCTCGCCTCCCGATGGGGCACCGCCCTCGCCGCCGCGCTGCTGCTGGCCGGCGCCCTGGTCGGGCTACGTCCCGCCCCCTCACTCGCCCTCGACAACGGGGTGGCGCGCACCCCACCGATGGGCTGGAACAGCTGGAACTCGTTCGGCTGCAACATCAACGAGACGCTGATCCGGCAGGCCGCCGACGCCATCGTCTCCAGCGGCATGCGCGACGCCGGTTACCAGTACGTCGTGGTGGACGACTGCTGGTTCAACCCGAACCGCGACGGCGCGGGGAACCTCCAGGGCGACCCGGGCCGCTTCCCGAGCGGAATGAAGGCGCTCGGCGACTACCTGCACGGCAAGGGACTGAAGTTCGGTCTCTACCAGGTGCCGGTCGACCGGACCTGCGCGCAGTACTTCGGCAGCTATCCGGGGGCCACCGGCAGCCAGGGGCACGAGGCGCAGGACGCCCGGCAGTTCGCCGCCTGGGGCGTGGACTTCCTCAAGTACGACTGGTGCTCACCGAACGGCACCATCGACCAGCAGGTGGCCACCTTCGCCAAGATGCGTGACGCGCTCGCCGCGACCGGCCGCCCGATCGTCTACAGCATCAACCCGAACAGCATCCACGCCAAGACCGGTCCCCAGCGCGACTGGGGCGACGTGGCGAACATGTGGCGCACCACCGAGGACATCACCAACGCCTGGGACACCGGGCAGACCAACGGTTACCCGATGGGCATCCAGAACATCATCAACGTGACCGTGCCGCTGGCCGGCTACGCGCGTCCCGGCGCCTTCAACGACCCCGACATGATGGAGGTCGGCCGAGGTGGCATGACCGACACCGAGATGCGCAGCCACTTCGCCATGTGGGCGGTGCTGGCGGCGCCCCTGATCGCCGGCAACGACGTGCGGAGCATGACATCGGCCACCCGGAGCATCCTGACCAATCGCCACCTCGTCGCGATCAACCAGGATGCCCTCGGCCTGCAGGCCACCCAGGTCTCGTTCGACGGCACCCGGCGCGTGCTGGCCAAGCGGCTGGCGAACGGCGACGTGGCCGTGGCCCTGTTCAACCAGGGCGGCACCACCACGACGATCTCCACGACCGCCGCCGCCGTGGGCAAGACCGGCAGTTCGTTCACCCTGCTCGACGCGTGGACCGGCACCACCGGCACCACCGGCGGCGCCATCTCGGCCAGCGTCCCCGGCCACGGCACCGTCGTCTACCGGGTCAGCGGCGGCGGCACCACCACCCCGCCACCGACGACCAGCGGCGCGCTGGTCAGCGCCGCGTCCGGCCGGTGCCTCGACGTTCCCCAGAGCAACACCGCCAACGGCACCCAACCGATCATCTGGGACTGCAACGGTGCCGCCAACCAGCGCTGGACCGCCAACGGCGACACTCTCCAAGCCCTCGGCAAGTGCCTGGACGCCCCGCTGAACGCCACCGCGGGCACCAAGGCGGAGATCTGGGACTGCAACGGCGGCACCAACCAGCGCTGGACCCGCAACGCCGACGGCACGATCCGGTCCCAGCAGTCCGGCCTCTGCCTCGACGTCAACGGCGCCGCCACCGCCAACGGCACCACCGTCATCCTCTGGACCTGCACCGCCGCCGCCAACCAGCGGTGGGCCCTCCGGTAACACCGGCTCGCCGCCTCGGCCGGTCCCGGACCGGCCGAGGCGGCCCGTTGCCCCGCCCGCCACCGGTCGGCGGGTACCGCGTATCCGGCCGCGGTCAGCCGGCCAGCGGCGGGCGGACCCGGAAGGCGCTGTCGGCCCGGAACGCCGCCGTGCCGTCGGACTGGTCGACCCAGAGCTGGTCGTCGCGGTGCCGCAGGAACCAGCCGGGATAGTTAGCCGACTCCAGCTCGATCGTGCCGTTCCGGGTGCCGGGCCGCGCGCAGAAGGTGGCGTCGCCGAGGAACAGGGGCGTGCCCACGTTGCGGTCGAGCCGCAGCCGCCAGCTGGAGTGCCGCAGGTAGCGGCCGTCGGCGTACCGGAAGGAGTAGCACCGGGCATTCGCCAGGCCCTCGACCATCTCGAAGGTCGCCTCCCGGCGCACCGCGCCCGCGCTGCCGGGGCCGGCGGTCACCAGGACGCCCTCGGCGGACCTCGTGGACACGTAGGCGCCGGCCTCGTTCGCCGCCTCCAGCGACACCCGG
>NZ_JBSSLX010000077.1:0-23653 GCF_053890995.1 Micromonospora sp. I033
CGGTGGCGGCCAGGGCGAGGGCCGCGAGGGCGGCCAGGAACGGGGTACGGGCGGTGCGGTGCATCCGGTCCTCCCGGGACGGGGTGGGCCGCCGGACGTATCGACGGATGCACAATTATTAGGTTTGTTAACTGTAGTTGTCCAGAGCCTCGGTTCCCCGGCGGCCGATCGACAGCAGCAGCCCGACGGCGGCCAGGGCGGCTCCGGCGACGGCGGCGTACACCGGGAGACCGGCGGGAATGCCCAGGTGGACGGTGATGCCGAGGATCCGCGACAGGCCCCAGGGCAGCAGGGCCAGCTGGTCGTTCCACACCGTCAGCGCGCGCTCCAGGCCGACCACCCCGACCAGACCGGCCAGCACGCCGAGCGGCACACCCGCGGCGGTCAGGGTCAGCCCGACGGCGCGGCGTCGCCGCAGGCCGTACCGGTCGCGGAGGACGAGGGCGGTGGCCACGAAGAGCCAGCCGAACGCGGCGAACGCGACGGTGAGGTAGACGGCGCGCAGGGTCGGCGCGGTCCAGAAGGCGAACCAGTACCTCCCCGGCCCGCGCCCGGCCAGCGCCGCCAGGAGCAGCACGCTGCGCAGCAGCGCGACGCCGCCGACCACGGCCCACAGGTGGAACGGGTCCCGCCGGCCGACGACGAGGCGTACGACGAGGGCGAACAGCGCCCACCCGCCGAGGGTGACCAGCAGGTGCGCGGGGGCGGCGAACCAGGTGAAGACGAGCCGGCTCGCCACCAGGACCACGGCCGGGACCAGCCACACCAGGATCCGGTCCGCGCGGGTTCCGGGGGCGGGCAGCGCAGCGACCCGCCACGGCCGGACCGCTCCCAGCAGCAGCCCGCGCGCGGCCGCGCCGCCGAAACCCCGCCCGCGCAGGCCGAGCAGCACCACCACCAGGATCAGCGCGAGCAGCGCCCGGGCCGCCCAGGCCATGGCCGGATCCCGGTTCGCGCGCTGCGCGCCGAGGTCGGCGGCGGTGAAGTTGTACGCGGGCAGGTCCAGGTCGGCGCCGTAGCGCTGCCGGTGCGCGTCCCGCGCGTCCCGGTACGCGGCCTCGGCCGCCCGCCAGCCGTCGTGGGCGGCGGAGGCGCCGGTGTCGAGCCACTGCGCGTGCCGCAGCACCATGGTCCGGTAGGCGGCCAGCGTCTCGAACAGGTTCACCTGGTAGTCGAGCGTGCTGGTGAAGCGCTCGCGCAGCCCGGCGTCGCGCCAGGTCGCCGGGTCGGTGGCGGCGACCAGGTCGCGCATGCGCCGGGCCAGCGTGACGGCCTGCCGGCCCTCGTCGATCGCCGCGTCGACGCGATCGCCGGTCACCGCGTAGATGCTGTCGAGCACGGCCGAGTCGCCCGTCGGGATGTCCCACTCGAAGATCCACATCATCGGCGGCGGCTCCAGCCCGAGCGCCCGCACCGAGTTGTCGGCGTACGGCCCGATGTAGAGGCCCGTGGTGACCGCCGCCCGGGACAGCGCCATGGCCTGCCCGATGGCGGCGACCGTGGCCGGGTCGGCGGAGAACGTGCGGTACGCCCAGTCCGCCGTGACCTGCGCCGGGTCGGCGTCCGGGTCCCAGGCCAGCCGCGCGACGGCGTACGTGTTGAGGTCGTAGAGCTGCCAGAACCCGGCGCGCAGGTAGAGCGACATGGGCCCGGCGCGCAGCGGGCCGCCGTCCTGGGTCCAGTTCCAGACGCCCTCGACCTTCGGGTTGGCGGCCAGGAACGCGCGCAGCGCCTGGCGGTGCAGCGGGCCGAGGTCGTTGGGCAGCGAGCCGAACGCCTCGAACTCGCGCCGGGCCTGGAACTCCACGATGCGGCGGTGCTCGCCGGCCAGCAGGGTGGTGTTCAGCGGCAGGTGGCTGTAGAAGTCGCCGAGGGTGTACTTGGTGGACACGATCAGGTGCGGGTCGTCGAACCCGCCCAGCACCCGCGCGTAGGACTCCGGGTTGGTGTGCAGGTCGCCGACGGCGCCGACGCCGACGGTCCAGGTGCGGAAGATGACCTCCTTGCCGGCCTGGCCCGCGGTGTCCAGCAGCGCCCGCAGCATCGCGCGCACGGACGCCTCCGTGGTGACCGCGAGCTTCGACGAGTAGTCCCAGCCCTCCCCGGCGTACACCTCGCCGCCCTCGCCGACGCGGACCATCAGGCCGTCGACGAAGGGCAGGCTCTCGAACAGCTCGGCCAGCCCGGCCCGGTAGACCGCCCAGAGCCGCGGGTCGGCCACGTCGAGCCCGCCGACGGTCCTCGTGAGGTACGCCTCCAGCGGCGGCGACACCGCCAGCATGTCGGTGAGCAGGAAGACCTTCACGCCCATCTCGTCGGCGTACGCGAAGACCGGGCCGAACGCCGCAACCATGGCCTTCGCGCGGTCGACGTGCGGGTCGCCGGGCGGATACACGGCGTGCCCGTCGCCGACCTTCGCGAACGTGACGTACTCGAGGAAGCCGGGCACGACGACGGCGTTGTAGCCCTGCGCCACCGAGTGGTCGACGAACTGCCGGAACTGCGCGCCGACGCGGGCCACGGCGTCGGCGTCCACCCACGGCGCCCGGGGCAGCAGCGCCGGCCCGACCACGTCGCTGTTCAGGTTGTAGTCGTCCCCGGCGGCGAACGCGGCCGGGTCCGGCTCGCGGCCGACCGAACCGGCGTCGGTCAGCCGCAGGCCGAGCCGGGGCGTGACCAGCCGGCCCGCCTCGGCGGCGGGCAGTGCCTCGGTGCCGGAGCGGATCCGGTCGGCGAGCCGGTACAGCCCGGCCGCGGCGCCCGAGACGTCGGCACCCTCGACGGTCAACTCGGTCCCGTGGACGGTGACCCGGTACGACTCCGGCGTCCCGGCCGGCGGGGCGAGCACCGTCGCCCGTAGCGCGGTCACCGCCGACAGATCCGGTGCCGGCCGGCGTACCGGGGTGCCGGTCGCGGCCGGGGCCGACGCGGCCGGGGCCGACGCGGCCGGGGTGACGACCGGTCGGGGCAGGCCGCGCGCGGCGAGCGCGTCGGCGACGGCGGCCCCGGCCTTGCGGGTGCGCGGCTCGTCCGGCACGACCACCGAGGCCAGCGGCGGCGCCTGCGCGGCGACCCGCCGCGGCGCGGCGGCGACGTCCTCGCGCGGCACCGCGGCGGGGGTGTGACTCAACCCGAGCGCGTCGTCGACGACCCAGGCCAGGCCCGCGCCGAGCAGCAACAGGACGACCGCGGCGGCGAGCAGCGAGAACGGCCTCCGGGCCGGGACAACGCGAATCACGCTCGCATCGTAGAGGTGCTTCCGGCCCCAGCGGGAGAAGGCGTTCGGCGGTGCCCGGCACGGCCGCGCGGGGCCAGCCGGAGGACGGCCGCGACGGCGGCGCCCAACGCGATCGTGAGCACGGCGGAGATCAGCAGGGTGTGCCGGGCACCGACCGCGGCCACCACCGGGCCGCCCAGCAGAGTGCCCAGCGCGGTGGCGGGAGTGGTCAGCGCGGTGCGGGCGGCGAGCACCCGGCTCAACGCCTGCGGCGGGGTGCTGTGCTGGAACAGCGCCGTGGAGATGGCGGTGAACGGGCCGTAGATCAGACCGCCGAGGGCGAGGCCGACCAACCCGGGCGCGACGGCATCGGTGAGCCCCAGGGGGAGCAGGGCGGCGCCCCAGCCGACGATGATGCCCACCACCACGGGCCAGGGCGGCCGGTTGCGCAGCAGCGCCGCTCCGAGAGCGCCGACCGTCGCCCCGACGCCGAACCCCGTCCAGTACAGACCCAGCAGGCCGGGCGAGCCGTGCAACCCGTGGGCGACGTGGACCGGCAGGGCCACCTCGACCGGGCCGTAGAGGAAGAAGAACGCGCAGGTGACCACGATCAGCCCGAGCAGGCGTGGCCGGTCGAGGATGGTGCGCCAGCCGCCGGTCTCCGGCGCGGCCGGCGCCGCCTCGACGGCGGCGGCCGGCCGGGTGGCGACCGTCCAGCCGGTGACGGCCAGGACCGCGAAGCTCACCGCGTCCACCCCGATCACCCATCCGGGACCGACCAGCGCCGTCAGCCCGCCGGCCAGGGCGGGGCCGACCACGAACGCCGCCTGGGCGAACGTGGAGAGCAGCGCGTTGCCGGTGAGCCGGTCCTCTTCCGGCAGCACCTCCGCGACGAGGGTGTACGCCCCGGCGCTTCCCCAGGCGTGCAGGAGCGAGGAGACCGCCAGCAACGCCACGTACACCACCGGGTGTAGCAGTCCCGTCACCGCCAGGATCGCGACCGCGCCCAGCGCCACCGCGCGCACCGAGGCGTCCGCCGCCACCAGGTGCGACGCGCGCAGCCTCCGCACCAGCCGGGCGAGCACGGCCGCGCCGATCGGCGCGGGCAGCGCGTAGGCCGCCACCGCCAGTCCGGTCCAGACCCCGGCCTGACCCGGCGGCGCGATCTGGACCGCGAGCCACGCGACCGCGACCATGCTCATGCCGTCGCCGAGGGCGGAGACCAGCATTCCGGGCAGGATCCGGCGGAGCACCGGCTGTCTCAGCAGCCGGCCGACCGAGCCGGCCCATGACCGCGCACCAGACCCCAGGTTCATCTCCTGCTCCGTTTCCTGTGACCGATCCTCCGGTGCCTGAGCCTCGCCCGGCGGTGCCCGGGCCGGCATCCGTGCCGACCACGGAAACCACCTCGGATCCGCGGCACGGGGGTGGGCGAGAATGGGGCCGTGACGGCGACGGTGGAGATCTCGGCTCGGGAAGCCGACGTGCTGGCGTTGGTGGGGGAGCATCTCAGCAACGCCGAGATCGCGGCGCGGCTGTTCATCTCGGTGCGCACCGTGGAGAGCCACGTCTCGTCGCTGCTGCGCAAGCTGTCGGTGCCGGACCGGCGGGCGCTCGCCCGGCGCGCGTCCGAGCTGGCTCGCGCCGACCGGTCCCGCCCGGCGCCGGTCCTGCCGGCGCCGCTGACCTCGTTCGTCGGCCGGGCGGGGGAGCGGGCCGAGCTGACCGGGATGCTCAAGGCGCACCGGCAGGTGACCGCGGTCGGCCCCGGCGGGGTCGGCAAGACCCGGCTCGCGTTGACGGTGGCCGCGGACGCCGCCGGCGACTACGCCGACGGCGTCTGGTTCGTCGACCTGGTCCCGGTCACCGACCCGGGCGCGTCCGTGGTCGCGGCCGCGGTCGCGGGCGCGCTCGGCCTCGGCGAACAGCCGGGCTCCGCCCTGGACGAGTCGGTGGTCGCCGCGCTGGCCGACCGGCACGCCCTGCTGGTGCTCGACAACTGCGAGCAGGTCCGGGAGGGCGTGGCCCCGTTCCTCGAGCGGCTGCTCGCCGCGTGCCCGCGGGTGACGGTGCTGGCGACCAGCCGGGCCCGGTTGATGGTGCCGTTCGAACGGGTGTATCCGGTCCCGCCGCTGTCGTTGGCCGGCGCCGGCGAGTCGGACGCGGTCGCGCTGTTCCTGGAGCGGGCGGCGGCCGTGGGCCGGCTGCCGGACCCCGCGCTGCGCGACCACATCGCGGCGGTCTGCGCGCGGCTGGACGGAGTGGCGCTGGCGATCGAGCTGGCCGCCGCCCGGTGGCCCACGCTCGGGTTGGACGGCCTCACCGCCGGCCTGTCCGACCAGCTCCGGATGCTCGCCGGTGGCTCCCGCGCCGACGACCGGCACCGTTCGGTGCGGGCGGCCCTGGACTGGAGCCACGCGCTGCTGGAGCCGGCCGACCGGGCGCTGCTGCGCCGGGTGTCGGTGTTCGTGGCGCCCTTCAGCGTCGAGGCGGCGGCGGAGGTGGCCGGGTCCGCCGCCGGCGTCGTCGCGGACGGGCTGGCCCGGCTGGCCGAGCAGAGCCTGCTGGTGGTGACCGAGTCCCTCGGCGGGACCGAGTACCGGGCGCTGGAGACCATCCGCCAGTACGGGACGGAGCAGCTCACCGGGGCCGGTGAGCTGGTCGACGCGCGATCCCGGCACCTGCGCTGGTGCCTGGCCGAGGCCGCCGACCTGGCGGTGGTGCGGGCGGACTGGCGGGCCCGGTTCGACCGGGTGGCGGGCGACCTCCGCGCCGCCCTGGCGTGGGCGGCCGACGTGCCGGAGCAGCGCGCGGACGCCTACCGCCTCGCCCGGCACCTGGCGGAGCTGACCTTCACCCGGAACCTGATCGGCGAGTCCCAGCTGCGCTACGAGCAGGCCGCCGCGCTCGCGGACGACCCGGCCGCCACCGCGTCGATGCTCCGGCAGGCCGCGGCCGTGGCCGGCTGCCGGATGCGTGGCGACGACATGTACCGCTTCCACCGCGCCGCCGGGGAAGCCGCCCGCCGGGCCGGGGACACCGCCGGCGCCGCCCGCGACCTGGCGACCGCCGCCACCAACGCGTACCGGTTCTGGAGCAAGTTCGCGCGCCTCCCGTCGCAGGAGGAGGCGGTCGCGCTCGTCGACGAGGCGCGGGACCTGGCCGGGGACGACCGGGCCGCTCGGGCCGCACTGGCGCTGGCCGAGGCGGCCGTGCTCACCGACGCGTTCGGCGCCGCACAGGGTCCGGCCGACAACGCCGTTCCGGAGACGATCGCGCGCGCCGAACGGGCGGTGGAACTCGCGCACCGCACGGGCGACCCGCTCGCCGAGTCCGCCGCGCTCGACGCGCTCACCGGTGCCCGGAGCTGGGCCGGTGACGCGTTCGCCGCCGCGGCCACGGCGCGCCGCCGGATCGCGCTGCTGTCGTCCACGCCGGGCACTCCGGCCAGCACCCACGAGCTGCTCGACGCGCTCGGGATGGCCACCGAGGCCGGCCTCGGCGCGGGGGACCTGCCGGGCGCCCGCCGGTGGGCCCGGCAACTCGCGGACCATCCGTTGCTGGCCGAGGTCGGCCATCGGGCGACGAGCTGGCTGCTGGTTGCCGACGCGCTGGCGGGCGACGTGGACGAGGTGCTCACCGGCAGCGCCCGGTTCCTCGAAGCGTGGCAGCGGGCCGGCAGCCCAACCCGGTCGGTGCTCGGCCCGGCGGTGGCCGGGGTGGCGATGATCCACGGCCTGCGCGACGACCACGACGCCCGGCGCGAGTGGAACGCGGTGCTGAAACAGCTCGGCACCCCGCCGGAGCACGTCTACGGCTACGGCGCGGTCTTCGACGCGATGCTCCTGCTGCACCACGGGGAGGCCGGGGAGGCGCTGGCGCGGCTGGCGCCCGACCCGGCCGACGTGTGGAAGTGGGTCACCTGGATCTGGCTCCACTGGTACGTGGCGCTGCGAGCCGAGGCGACCGTGCTCGCCGGGAGCCCCGACGCCGGCGAGCGCCTGGCCGAGGCCCGGACCGTCGTGGCCGGCAACCCCGTCGCCGCCGCCATCGTCGAGCGGGCCGCGGCACTGCTCGACGACGACCGGGAGCGACTGCTGGCCACGGCGGCGGAGTTCGACGCCAGCGGTTGTCGCTACCAGGCGGCACGCACCCTGGTGCTCGCCGGTGGCGACCACGCCGCCCGCGGCGCGGCCGCGCTCGCCGGCCTCGGCCTCACCCCGATGGCCCCGCCGACCCGCCGCTGGGCCGGCCCGCCAATGCGCAACTGATGGTTGCGCGAGTCGGGCCTCCCGGGTACCGTGACATGCAACCAAAGGTTGCAGGAGGGTGTCATGGAGTTCGGGACCATCGAGCGGGAGATCTACGTCGAGGCCTCGCCCGAGATCGTCTTCGAGGTGGTGAGCAGCCCCGACCACCTGAAGGAGTGGTGGCCGGACGACGCCCGGTACGACCCGACACCCGGGTCGACGGGAGAGATCGTCTTCGGTGACCGCGCCGCCGACGGAACGGTGGTGCCGTTCACCGTCGTCGACGCGCGGCCGCCCCGGACGTTCTCGTTCCGGTGGACGCACCCGGCCGGCGAGGTCGCGGCGGAGGGCAACTCGCTGCTGGTCACCTTCGACCTGACCCCGTCCGGCGCCGGGACGCTGCTCCGGATGACCGAGACCGGGTTCCGGGAGATGGGCTGGGAGATCGCCGTCCTGGAGCAGCAGTACCGGGACCACGTCTCGGGCTGGGAGTACTACCTGCCGCGGCTGGTGCCGTACGCCGCCACGCTGGCGGTGCGGGCATGAGCACTCCGGTGGCCGACCAGGTCGACGACGACCTCTGGTCCGCGATCGGGGACCCGACCCGCCGCCGGATGCTCGACCTGCTGCTCGTCGAGGGCGACGGCACCGCGACCAGCCTGAGCCAGCAGATGCCGGTCACCCGCCAGGCGGTGGCCAAGCACCTCGGCGTCCTCGACCGGGCCGGCCTGGTCCGGGCGACGCCGGCGGGCCGTGAGAAGCGCTACCGGGTGGACGACGCCCAGCTCGCCCGCGCGGCGGCCCAACTGGAGTCCGTCGGATCGGCGTGGGATGCCCGGCTCCGGCGGATCAAGCGGATCGCCGAGGCGATCCAGCGCACCCGATCGGACTGACGAACGAGATCAAGGAGAGTCGAGATGGTGGACATTCTGCACCGGGTCGGGGTCAAGACCCCGACCCCGGAGAAGGTGTACGAGGCGCTCACGACCGTGGAGGGTCTCGCCGGCTGGTGGACCGAGGACACGAAGGGCAGCGGCGAGATCGGCGGCGTCCTCCAGTTCCGCTTCCTGCCCGGTGGCTTCGACATGGAGGTCGTGGAGCTGCGGCCGTCCGAGCGGGTGGCGTGGCGGGTGGTCGACGGCCCGGAGGAGTGGATCGGGACCACGGTCGACTGGGACCTCCACCAGGCCGGCGACCACACGATCGTGCTGTTCAAGCACCAGGGCTGGCGGGAGCCGGTGGAGTTCATGCACCACTGCAGCACCAAGTGGGCCTCGTACCTGTTGAGCATGAAGTCGCTGGTGGAGACCGGCGAGGGCGCGCCCTCGCCGCGGGACGTGCAGATCAGCGACTGGCACTGAGCCCGTTGCGGGTGCCGTTCGAAATCACGCCGACCGGGTAGACGCCGGCCGCGCCCGGTGTCGCCGGGCGACGGACGGAAGGGACGGCAATGACCAGGATCG
This sequence comes from Micromonospora sp. I033, assembly GCF_053890995.1. Classification (NCBI taxonomy): domain Bacteria; kingdom Bacillati; phylum Actinomycetota; class Actinomycetes; order Micromonosporales; family Micromonosporaceae; genus Micromonospora; species Micromonospora sp. I033. The sequence goes on from NZ_JBSSLX010000077.1 coordinate 8,931, forward strand.
GCATCATCATCGGGAGCACGCGTCCCGGGCGTAACGGGGAGACCGTGGCCCGTTGGGTCCACGAGATCGCCGCCAAGCGCGGCGACGCCGAGTACGAACTCGTCGACATCAAGGACTTCAACCTGCCGCACCTCGACGAGATGACGCCCCCGTCGCTCGGGCAGTACACCCAGCCGCACACCCTGCGGTGGGCCGAGAAGATCGCCTCGTTCGACGGCTACGTCTTCGTCACCCCGGAGTACAACCACTCGACCTCCGGGGCCTTGAAGAACGCCATCGACTTCCTCTACTCGGAGTGGAACAACAAGGCGGCGGGGTTCGTCAGCTACGGCAGCGTCGGCGGCACCCGGGCGGTGGAGCACCTCCGCCTGGTTGTCGCCGAGCTGCAGATGGCGGACGTACGGGCCCAGGTCGCGCTCTCGCTCTTCACCGACTTCGAGAACTTCAGCGTCTTCAAGCCCGGCGACCACCAGGCGGGCGCGGTGAACACGATGCTCGACCAGTTGGCGGCGTGGAGCGGGGCGCTGGCGCACCTGCGGGCCGGCACGACGATGGCCACCCCGCAGTCCGCCGCGTAGCGGTCCGGTCGGCTTCCCGGGACGGACCGATGACTTCCGGCCGGTGACGCAGTCTGCCCAGGGACGGATGGCGGAGTGAGGGGAGAGGAGCGCCATGGGCATGCTCGTCGTGACGGAGTTCGTGACGCTGGACGGTGTGGCACAGGCGCCGGGAGCGCCCGACGAGGACCGCAACGGCGGCTTTCCCCATGGCGGGTGGCAGGCGCCGCTGCTGGACCACGAGTCCGGCTACGCCATGTTCGAGCAGGCCAGCAGCATGGAGGCGCTGCTGCTGGGCCGCCGGACCTACGAGATCTTCGCCGGCTACTGGCCGACGGCGCCCGCGGAGATCCCCTTCACCGGCCTGCTCAACCGGGTGCCGAAGTACGTGGCCAGCCGCACGCTGCGCGAGCCGCTGGGCTGGGCGGGCTCGACGCTCGTCGGCGGCGACCTCGCCGAGGGCGTCGCCGGGCTCAAGGACCGCCACGAGGAGCTCCACGTGATCGGCAGCCTCGACCTGGTGCAGTCGCTGTTGCGCCTCGGCCTCGTGGACCGGCTGAACCTGTGGCTCTACCCACTGACGCTCGGCACCGGCAAGCGGCTGTTCGCGCAGGGCACCGTGCCCGCGGCCTTCCGGCTCACCGAGTCGGTCACCCATGCCGGCGGCACGCTCCAGCTGGCGTACGAGGCCGCCGGCACCCCGACCTACGGCAACCTCGCCGACCCGGCCGACGGCCGGGCCGGCTGAGCCGCGTCAGTCCAGGCAGAACTCGTTGCCCTCGGGGTCGGTCAGCACGATGTGGCCGGTGCCCAGCGGGGGCTCGGGCTCGTGGCGGCGCACCCGCGTCGCGCCCAGCGCGACGAGCCGGTCGCACTCGGCCTCCAGCGCCGCCATCCGCTCGTCGCCCTGAAGTTCGGGAGCCACCCGGACGTCGAGGTGGACCCGGTTCTTGGCGACCTTGTCCTCCGGCACCTGCTGGAAGAACAGCCGCGGGCCGTGCCCGTCCGGGTCCTCGACGGCCGACCTCGTGTTGCGCTGCTCCTCGGGTACGCCGATCCGCGCGAGGAAGTCGTCCCACGCGGCCAGCGGGTCGGCGCCCTCGGGCAGGTCGACTCCGGGCGGGCCGGGGTGGACGTAGCCCAGCACGTCGCGCCAGAACGAGGACAGCGCCCGCGGGTCGTGGGCGTCGAAGGTGACCTGGAAGTGCCGGCTCATCGGGTTGCTCCGTTCGTCGCGGTGTGCGTGTGCAGGTAGAGGTCGCGCAGCAGGCAGACCTCGGACAGGTGGTGGATCAGCTCGCGGTGGACGTGCAGCACCAGGTCGGCCATGGGCGCCTCGGGGTAGGGCTCCTTCGCGCCGACCGGCACCCGGAGCCCCGCCGCACCGAGGCCGCGTACCCCGGCCAGCCAGGCGTCGAGCTGGGTGTCGAGCTGGTCGAGGGCGGCGGCCGCGCTGCCGGCGTACGCCCAGGTCTCGTAGGACGCCGCCGGCGCCCCGAAGTGCGCCGCGTTGCGGGCGGCGAGCACGCCGACGATGACGTGACCGAGCCGCCAGGCGATCGTGGTGAAGGCCGCGGGGACCGGCTCGGGGAAGGCGTAGTCGATCGCGAAGTCCCCGGCGCCGACCGGCACGGGCGCCGTCGAGCTGCCGCGCGCCCGCACGCTCCAGGCGTCCGGCACCGGAGACCAGAAGTACTCGTCGTCGGTGAGGCCGTCGAGCCGGGCTCGGAGCTGGTGGTTCCAGTGGAACTCCCACTGCTCGCGCAGCGCCCGGTTCCAGTCGAGTTCGTCCATGCCGCCCACTCTGGCACCCCTGGCGGACAGGATCGGTCCGCTATCTCTGGCAGGGTGGGCGCCATGGATGTGGCAGGCGGCGCCGAGCGGGGTACGACGGAGCGGGTGCTCACCCTGCTCGGGCTGCTTCAGCAGCGCCAGGTCTGGACCGGCCCCGAGCTGGCCGACCGCCTCGCGGTCACGCCGCGGACGGTCCGGCGGGACGTCGAGCGGCTGCGCGCGCTCGGCTACCCGGTGCATGCCAGCCAGGGTGTCGGCGGCGGCTACCAGCTCGGCCCGGGGCAGCGGCTGCCGCCGCTGCTGCTCGACGACGAGGAGGCGATCGCCACCGCGGTGTCGCTGCTCGCCGGCGCGGGTGGCGCGGTCGTCGGGGCCGGCGACGCCGCACTCCGGGCGCTGACCAAGCTCGACCGGGTGCTGCCCACCCGGTTGCGCCAGGACGTGCGTGCGCTCGCCGGGTCGGTGGAGTCCTTCGGCGGGGGCCGCCCACCGGTCGACCCCGAGGTGCTCATGACGCTGGCCAGGGCCTGCCGCGACGAGGTCGAGGCCGGTTTCGACTACCCGTCCGGGCGCGAGGTCCGGCGGCGCCGGGTCGAGCCCTACCGCCTGGTCGCCTCCGACCGGCGCTGGTACCTCCTGGCCTACGACCTCGACCGCGACGACTGGCGCAGCTTCCGGGTCGACCGGATGACCCGGGTGTCCGCACGGACCTGGCGGTTCCGGCCGCGCCCGGCGCCCGACGCCGCGCCGTACGTGCAGGAGGGCGTGTCGAGCCGGGCCTACCCGCACCAGGCGCGCTTCCTCGTGCACGCGTCGGCCGACACGGTGCGGGCGCAGATTCCGGCGGCGGCGGCCGTGGTGCGACCACGGGACGGCGGGCGCTGCGAGGTGCTCAGCGGCGCCGGCAGCCTCGACTTCGTGCTCATGCACGTGCTCCTGCTCGGGCACGACTTCGAGGTGCTCGACCCGCCGGAGCTGGGGCGGCGCTGTCGCGTGCTGGCGGAGCGACTGCTGGCGGCCGCGACGACCGCGCCCGCGCCCGACCCGCAGGAATCATGAGCCGTCGGTCGGGGTGATGGTGGCGTGCGACCCGACGGCCTCGACGTCCCACCGCCGGCCGCCGGCCAGGACGCGGTGCAGCCGGATCCGCCCGACGTCGTCGGGGAGGTGCGGGTCGGCGACCAGCCGCTCGCCCTCCGGGCGCAGACCCAGCATCGTGCGCAGGAGCAGCAGCGGGGCCCCACTGGCCCAGGCCTGGGGGTTGCAGGCGGTCGGGTAGGGGACCGGCCGGGGGCCGAAGGACCGGTCGTAGCCGGAGAACGCCTCGGGCAGGCGGTAGTCGGAGTGGGCCGCGGCCTCCAGCATGGCCCGGGCGATCCGGTTCGCCTCCTCCCGGTGACCGTAGCGGGCCAGCCCGGCCGCGATGATCGAGTTGTCGTGCGGCCAGACCGTGCCGGTGTGGTAGCCGATCGGGTTGTAGCCGGCGTCCGCCGTGGAGAGCGTGCGTACGCCCCAGCCGGAGAACATCTCCGCGGACATGAGGTGGGCGGCGACGCGTCCGGCCCGGTCCTCCGGGACGATCCCGCTCCACAGGAGGTGGCCCATGTTCGAGGTCATCGAGTCGATCCGCCGCTTGTCGCCGTCGAGGCCCACGGCGTAGTAGCCGCCCCGGTCGGTGATCCAGTAGTCCCGGTTGAACTGCTCGCGGAGCCGGGCGGCCTCGGCACGCAGCCGGCGGGCCAGGTCCGGGTCCCGCCACGGGCCCTCGGCGAGCTCGGCCGTCCGCAGCTTCGCGTCGTAGGTGTAGCCCTGCGTCTCGCAGGTGGCGATCGGCAGCACCGGCAGGGTCCCGTCGGCATGCTGCACCCCGTCGGGGGAGTCCCGCCAGCACTGGTTGCCGAGTCCCTGGGCGGAGCGGGTGGCGTACTCGACGTAGCCGTCGCCGTCGAGGTCGCCGTGGCGGTCGATCCACCCGAGGGCGGCGTCGGCGTTGGCGCGCAGCCGGCACACCAGGTCGTCGTCGCGGCTCCACCGCCAGTACTCGGACAGCAGGATCAGCCACAGCGCGGTGGTGTCGGCGCCGCCGTAGTAGGGCCGGTACGGCTTGAGCCCGAGCTGGGTCAGCTCCCCGGTGCGGTACTCGTGGAGGATCTTGCCGGGCTCCTGGTCGGTGAAGTCGTCGAAGCTCGTCGCCTGGTGCGCGGCCAGCACGATGAGGGCGCCCCGCGCGACGTCCGGGCCGCACACCATCGTCTGGTAGGCCGTGAGCAGGGTGTCGCGGCCGAACACGGTGAGGAACCAGGGCAGGCCGGCGGCGGTGAGCACCACCGGCTCACCGCGGATGGTCTTCTCGATCCGCATCGAGACCAGATCCAGCGCCGACTTGCGGTAGACGTTGCCGATCATCTCCATGTCGGCGTGCAGGTGCGGCTTCCCGGCCGCCCAGCGGGTGGAGGGATCCTCCGGTCCGTGGTCGAAGGTCTCGCCGAACCCGCGCCGGACCGGCTGGTAGTCCTCCTCGCCGCACCGGAGGTGCACCTGCAGCTCGCACCGCCAGCGCTGGCCGCGCCGCAGGCGCACCTCCCACACCAGGCTGTCGTCCTCGACGAGATCGGCCGGCGGGTCCGCCTCGACCCGCACCGACGCCGCGTAGTGACCGTTGCGATAGCTGAACGCCAGGGCCGACCCGTCCCGCGTGTGGGTCCGGACGATGTCCGGGCCCCGGTCCCGGCCGGACTCCTTGATCTCGAAGAGGTCCGCGAAGTCGGTGCCCGCCGTCAGCCGCAGCCGCAGCGACACCGGCTCGACCCCGAAGTACCGCAGCTCGATCCGCTCGTACAGGCCGTTGCCGACCGCCCGCTGCCGCCGGATCCCGACGCGGTTGGCCGGCAGGTCGGGCAGGCCCGCGTTGGCGAGGAAGAACGCCGCCGAGTACGCGTCCACGGTGCCGGAGGAGAGCACCAGCGGCGCGGTGTCGCTGAGGGTGAGCTCCCACTGGTCGAGGAAGCGCGTGTCGTCGTGCACCAGGCCGCCGATGGAGCCCTTGGGCACGTTGCCCGCCGGGTCGGAGAACATGAAGGTGCGACCCTCGAGCACACCGATCGCGTCGGGCCCCAGCTCGGGCGGAAGGTCACGGCACGCGCCGCTGGGCACGCGCGTGGACGGCTCGCGGCCGGGCAGCGGATCGGCCGGCGTTCCACGCCGTCGGATCGAGGTCACGCCCGCCCTCCTCCCCCCGGGCAGGACGGCGGACGTCCCGCGCCCTCCTCCCAGCCTAGGAGGGTGGCCGACCCGATGCGGGAGCTTTGCGCAGCCGCCGTTCAGGGTGCCCGGCGGGTCGGCGGGGCGGGGCCGGCGTCCCGCAGCCGATCGACCAGTTCGCGGACGGCGTCGCCGAACCGCGGATCCGACTCGCCCGGCCAGTGCCCGACGATCGGTGCCGGGACGGTGTCGCTGGGCGGCGCGACGACGTTCGCGGGGTCCCGTAGCCGCCGGTCCACCGTCCCCGCCGGCCCGGCGGCTGCCGGTGGCTCTCCCGGCCGGTGCGGCGAGAAGATCCACCCGCCGATGGAGTCGGTGTCCCGCCACAGGTTGATCCACCGCCAGCCGACCCGCCGCCCGACCTCGTCCAGCACGTCGCCGTGGATGTAGGCGGGGAACCACCGGGCGTACAGCCGGGACAGCGGCGACCCGTACGTCAGCAGCGCCACCCGCGCGCAGACCCACGGCGGCAGTTGCAGCACCGTCGCGGCGAGCAGGACCGAGCCGTGACTGTGCCCGGCGAGCAGCACCCCGTGCCCCTGCCCGGCCAGGTAGCTGATCCGGCGGCTGAGTTCGGGCACCGCCCGCTCCGCGTAACACGGGGGCGCGAACGGGTGGGCGGCTCGCGGCCAGAAGGTGCCGAGGTCCCACAGCACGCCGACGTAGCGGCGGAACTCGGCGGTCCGGTAGGCGAACAGGCCGCCCAGGATCAGCCCCAGGATCACCGCGGCGATCACGTAGCTGCCCAGGCCGATCCCGAAGTTCACCAGGTCGGCCGGGATCGGCGTCCAGCGGTCGATCACGTCCCCGGGGTACCACCGCAGCAGCCCCAGGGCACTGGTGGCCAGGCCCAGCCCGGCCAGCCCGGCGTAGGTGAGGGTCAGCGAGGTCAGCCGCTCGGTGAAGCGGCCCCGCGCGATCACCTTCTCGATGTGCCGCAGCCGGTCGGCGGCCTCGACGGGCGCGTCGGGGTGGTCGCGGGCCAGGATGTCCGCCGCCGCGCGCCGGCGGGCGGGCCGGGACGCCAGCGCGACGACGGCACCGGCCACCGAGGCGACCGTCACCGCCAGGAAGAAGCCGAAGATCGCCCACTTGTACGCCAGCGGCGGGCTGCTGGCCAGCCGTGCCGCGGTGGGGGCGCTGCGGTCCAGCACGTCCGCCACCCGGTAGACCAGTTCGGCGGAGAACGCCACCGCCAGCCCGGCGGCGACGGCGTCGATCACCGGGGCGCCGAGCGCGCGCAGGGGCGGCCCGCCCGGGAGCCTCGGACGCGCCCACAGCACCGCCGCGCCGAGGACGGCCAGGAGAAGGGTCTGCGTCGCGAACAGGACGGCGACGGTTTCCGCGTACCCGGGCAGAGCCGTGCCGGCGGCCCAGGGCCCGGGTTCGGCCACCACGACGACCAGCACCGCGACGGTCAGCAGGCACGCCGCCGTCCGCAGGCGACGGAGGTTCCGGTCGACGCCCGGGGCCGGCGTGGTGCGGTCGAGCAGCGGATGCGCGCAGACCAGCACCACGCAGGCGGTCAGCACCACGGTGGTCAGCACGAGCAGCGTGGCCGTCGCGGCGGACGCCCGGCCCCCGGCGGAGCGCGCCGCGAGCAGCACGGCGTCCAGCGTGGCGAAGGCCGCGGCGAGGTGGATCGCCCGCAGCCGGGGGACCAGCGGGGCGGCGTCCCACTGGCCGACCGCCGTGAGCTGGTGCGCGCCGGACACCGCGGCCCGGCCGGGAAACGTCGTCGGGCTGGTCCATCCCGGCCGGCTGCTCAGCCGCCAGACCAGCGCCACCGCCGCGACCGGGACCAGGGCGAGCAGCGCCAGCCGCAGTCCCACCGGCCGTTCGCCGAGCCAGGACAGCCAGCTCCGGCCGGTCAGGCACCGCGACGAGGCCATGCACTTCCAGGCGATCAGGTCCAGCGTCACCCCGGCCACCGCGATCACGTACACCGCGGTGAGGGTCAGCGCGAGCAGCCGGCAGAGGGCCTTGACGGTCACGCCCGCCGGTCCGTGCGCCGGCGGGTGCATCCAGATGGCCATGTTGCAGAGCATGAACGGCAGCAGGAACACCAGGGAGAGCGTGCGGACCGCGGTGCCCGACGGAAGGTCCCGCCACCGGTACGCCTCCAGGAGCACCCCGCCCGCGCCCCTGGTGTCCGGGTAGCCGGCCCGCGGCCGGTAGAAGCCGCCGCTGCGGTCACCGGCCACCTGCTGCACGTTCGGCCGGTCCAGCACCTGCTCGGCGCCGGCGCCCGAGACGCCGTGCACCCGCAACTCCACGACCTCACCGGGCCGTTCGTCCCGCCTCACCGGCGTGTCCGACATCGATCTCCCGCGGCAGTGACCGGTGCCGGACGTCGACGCGCCCGTACCCGGGTATGCCGCCTACCCGTTCCGCGGCGGATCAAGGCATCCTTCCGGCCCGTCCGGGCAGCAGCGAAGGGCTGGTCAGCGTCTCCGTGGCACCTGGTCCGGCCGGCGGTGAATTACGGGGGGCCGGGCGGGTAGACGGGGACAGCTTCCTGGCCGCGTCGCCGGCCGGGAGCGGAGGGGGGAGCGGAACATGACGGCAATCAACCAGGGTCGGCCGCCCGGCGGCACCGGCGAGCAGGCCCGGCAGGAGGCGTCCCGGGTCGGCCAGCACGCCGCGCAGACGGGTGGCCGGGTCGCGCACGCCGCCACCGAGCAGGGCGGGCAGGTGGCCGCCGAGGCGTGGGGGCAGGCCCGGAACCTGACCGGGGAGGCCACCGCGCAACTGCGGGACCAGGCCCGGACGCAGCAGCAGCGGGCCGCCGACGGGCTGCGGGACCTCGGCCGCGAGCTCGGCTCGATGGCGGAGCGGAGCGGGGAGTCCGGGATGGCCGGCGAGGCGGTCCGTCGGGCGGCGGACGCCGCGCAGCGGGCGGCCGGCTGGCTCGACCAGCGGGAGCCCGGTGACGTGCTGGACGAGGTGCGGGGCTACGCCCGGCAGCACCCGGGCACGTTCCTGGCCGGCGCGGTGGTGGCCGGTCTGCTGGTCGGCCGGCTGACCCGGAACGTGACCGCGTCCGACGGTGCGGGCGGTGGCGCCCAGCAGGCCCGGGGCGGGCAGCCGGCGGAGCCGTCGGCCGGGCGGGCGGTCGCGGCGCCGTACACGGGTGAGCAGCCGTACACCGGGACGGCCCGGGCGCGGAACGTGTCGCCGGCCGGCCGGCCGGAGCCGGACGTCCCGGGTGGGGTGGCACCGTGAGCGCCCCGGAGAAGGAGCGGACCCAGGCCTCGGTCGGCGAGCTGCTGGGCGACGTCACCCGGGATCTCTCCACGCTGGTCCGCAAGGAGGTCGAGCTCGCCAAGGCGGAGCTGCGCGAGGAGGCGAGCCAGGCCGGCAAGGCCGGCGGGATGTTCGGCGGGGCGGCGCTGGCCGGTTTCCTGGCCGTGCTGTTCGTGTCGTACGCGGTGTGGTGGGGACTGTCGAACGTGATGGACGAGGGCTGGGCCGCACTGATCGTGGCGGTGCTCTGGGCGGTCGTCGCCGCCGTCCTGCTCGCCAACGCCCGGACGAAGCTGCGGCAGCTCCGCGAGGTCCTGCCCCGGACGAAGCAGACCGCGCGGGAGATGCCGCACGCCATGCGGGGCCGGTGACGAAGCCAGGAGGGAGCACGTCATGTCCAACGATCCGGACCGGATCCGAGCAGAGATCGAGAACACCCGGAGCGACCTGAGCAGCGATGTGGATGCGCTCACCGATCGGGTCAACCCCCGTCGGATCGCGGGCGAGCGGGTGGGGCAGGCGCGCGGCGCGCTGACCCGGGTCAGGGAGAAGGTGATGGGTGTGGGGATGGACGGGCACGGCGCCGGCGAGCGGATGTCGCGGACCGCCGGTTCGGTCCGGGACGAGGCGCGTTCGCTCGGGCAGCAGTCCCGGGACCAGGCGCGGTCGCTCGGGCAGCAGTCCCGGGAGCAGGCGCAGGGCAACCCGCTCGCGGCCGGTCTGATCGCCTTCGGCGCGGGACTGCTGGTGTCCTCGCTGATCCCGCCCAGCCGGCCGGAGCGGCAGGTGGCCGGACGGGCCCGCGGCATGGTCGGCGAGCACTCCGCCGGGCTGCGCGCGCAGGCGAGTCAGGTCGGTCATGAGCTCCGGGACAATCTGCGCGAACCCGCGCAGCAGGCGGCCCAGTCGGTGCGGTCCAGCGCCGCCCAGGGCGCGTCCGCCGTCCGTGACCAGGGCCGGTCGGCCGCCCACCAGGTCCAGGACGAGACGCGTGAGGCCGCCAACGAAGTCAGGCGCACGCGATGAGCGCGACCGAGGTCCGGCGCGGCGAGGCGGGCGGGGCGGCGAGTGGGATGGTCGACCTGAAGCTCGAGGTGGTCGTGATCCCGGTGGCGGATGTCGACCGCGCGAAGGAGTTCTACGGGCGCCTCGGGTGGCGGCTCGACCAGACGCCACCCGGCATCGTCCAGCTCACGCCGCCGGGCTCCGGGTGCTCGGTCCAGTTCGGTCCCACCCTGACCGCCGCCGCCCCCGGTTCGGCCAAGGCGTACCTGATCGTCGCCGACATCGAGGCGGCCCGGAACGCCCTGCTCGCCGCCGGTGTCGAGGTGAGCGAGATCTACCACCCGGGCCCGGGCGGCCTGGTCAACGGTATGGACCCGGAGCGTCGCAGCTACTTCTCCCGCGCCACGTTCAGCGATCCGGACGGCAACACCTGGCTGCTCCAGGAGATCACCCGGCGGCTTCCCGGGCGGGTGGAGGCCACCACGACCTCGTTCGCCTCCGGCAACGACCTAGCCGCCGCGCTCCGCCGCGCCGCCGCCGCCCACGGCGAGCACGAGAAGCGCATCGGCGCGACGGACGAGAACTGGCCCGACTGGTACGCCGCGTACATGCTGAGCGAGCAGGCGGGCGCGGAACCGCCGCGGTGAGCCACGGACAGTGCTCAGCCCACGGCGGTCGGGGAGGGCGGTGCGCTGCCGCCCTGCGGCGCCTCGGCGGTCATCAGCCGGATGATCTCGGCCCGGTCGGCGGCGGACGGCAGCCCCCAGCCGGGGCGGTACCCGTACACCTGGTCCAGCGGGGTGGAGGCGGTGCGGCCGTCGAGGACCTCGACGGCGCCGGTGTCGATGAGCCCGGGATGCTCGACGCCGCACGCCTCGGCGACCTTGACCAGGTCGCGCCGCAGCGTCCGGATGTAGCTGGCGGCCCGCACCGACTTGCGGGCCGGGTCGAGCCCGCGGGCCAGCCACGGGTTCTGGGTCGCGACGCCGGTGGGGCAGGTGTCGGTGTGGCACTTCTGCGCCTGGATGCAGCCGATCGCCAGCATCGCCTCCCGGCCGACGTTCACCATGTCGGCGCCGAGCGCGAACGCCACCACCGCGTTGTCCGGCAGCCCGAGCTTGCCGGCGCCGACGAAGACCACCTGCTCGTGCACGTTCCGTTCGGCGAAGACCCGGTAGACCCGGGAGAAGCCCTGCTGGAACGGCAGCGACACCGAGTCGGTGAAGATCAGCGGCGCGGCCCCGGTGCCGCCCTCGCCGCCGTCGACGGTCACGAAGTCCACGCCGCGGCCGGTGTCGCGCATCAGCGTGGCCAGGTCCTCCCAGAAGCCCAGGTCGCCGACGGCGGACTTGATGCCGACGGGCAGACCGGTCTCGGCGGCGAGCAGTTCCACCCAGTCCAGCAGGCTGTCGCAGTCGGAGAACTCGGCGTGCCGCGACGGGCTGACGCAGTCGCGTCCTTGGGGGATGCCGCGGGTGGCGGCGATCTCGGCGGAGACCTTCGGGGCCGGTAGCAGACCACCCAGGCTCGGTTTCGCGCCCTGGCTGAGCTTGATCTCCAGGGCCTTCACCGGTGCTCCCGCCACCAGGTCCCGGAGCCGGTCGAGACTGAACCGGCCGTGCTCGTCGCGGCAGCCGAAGTACGCGGTGCCGATCTGGAAGACCAGGTCACCACCGTTGCGGTGGTAGGGCGACAGCCCGCCCTCGCCGGTGTTCTGGAGGCAGCCGGCCAGGGCGGCGCCCCGGTTGAGCGCCTCGACGGCGTTGCCGGAGAGCGAGCCGAAGCTCATGCCGGAGATGTTGACCACCGACTGCGGGCGGAAGGCGCGCGCCCGTCCCCGGGCGGCGCCGAGCACCTTCGCGCAGGGGAGGGTGACGTCGTGCCCGGCCCCGGGGGAGGACGGCGGCACCGCCCGCCCGAAGGTGCGGTGCTTGATGATCGGGTAGCCCGGCGTGTACTCGATGTCGTTGTCCGTGCCGAACCCGAAGTAGTTGTTCTCCTGCTTCGCCGACGCGTACACCCAGCGCCGCTGGTCGCGGGTGAACGGCCGCTCCTCGTTGTTGCCGGCCACGATGTACTGGCGCAGCTCGGGCCCGATCGACTCCAGCAGGTACCGGGCGCGACCGAGGACGGGGAAGTTGCGCAGCAGCGCGTGGTCGCGCTGGAGCAGGTCGCGTGCGGCGAGGGCCGCGACGGCGGCGACGGCGGTGGGTACGGCTCTACGGGCCCAGCTCATGCCGCCACTCTTTCCGGGATCGCCGTCGGCCAAACGGCCCACCGCCGGCAGTGCCAATTTCCTTCATGGAGGCGATCGATGCTGAAGGGTATCGACATAGACGTTCGTGACGGTATAGCGTCCGCGCCAACGTTCCCCGACCGGTCGAAGGAGTGCCATGCCCACGTCACGAACCGTCCGCCTGCGGCGCCGAGGACTGCTCGGCATCCCGGCCCTGGTGGCCGCCGCGCTGACCGTCGTCGTCCGACCCGGCCCGGCGGTCGCCGCGCCGAAGGCCGAGTGCCTGGCCGACCTGCTCGGGGAGTCCTGATGGCCACCATCCCCTGGCTCGTGGACGTGCTGCGGGCGGCCGGCGTGCAGGTGGTCGTGGAGGGCGACTGGCTCAACCGGATGCGGCCCGGTTCCTTCGACCCGATCGGGGTGCTGTGGCACCACACCGCCGCCACCTCCAGTGCCACCAACCCGCACCCGGCGCTCAACATCTGCATCAACGGCCGCTCCGACCTGCCCGGCCCGCTCTGCCAGGCGCTCGTCGACTACCACGGCGTCTTCCACGTGATCTCGGCCGGGCGCTGCAACCACGCCGGCACGAGCGGCGGCAGCGGGCCGATCCCGGCCGGTGACGGCAACACCATGCTGATCGGCTGGGAGATCGACTACAACGGGGTCAGCCAGGAGATGACGGCGGCCCAGTACAGCGCCTCCGTCGCCGCGACCGCGGCCGTCCTCACCCGGCTCGGCCGGGACGCCAGCTACGCCCGCGGGCACCGGGAGACCAGCACCACCGGGAAGATCGACCCGTCCTTCATCGACCTGGACGTGATGCGCGCCGACGTCGCCGCGAAGATGGCCGGTGGCACGGCGTGGTCCTCGATCGTCGACAACGCCACCGCGGGCCGCTTCACCGCCAGCGCCAGCTGGGGCGTCTCGACCTACTCCGGGCAGCGTTACGGTGCGGACTACCGCTACGCGGACCCGGTCGCGGCCAGCGACCCGGCCTGGTACCGGTTCAACGTGCCCGCCTCCGCCAACTACCGGGTCGACGCCTGGTGGCCGGCCAACGCCGGCTACAACGGCGCGACGCCGTACATCGTCGCCACCACGACCGGCAACCGGACCGTCTACCTGGACCAGCGGGCGACCGGCGGCCAGTGGCGTACCCTCGGCACCTTCGCCCTGCCGGCGGGGGACGCCAACCGGGTGGCGGTGAGCCGGTGGAGTTCGGCCGGCGGCCTGGTCATCGCCGACGCCGTCCGGCTCACCCGGGTCTGACCACGTCGCCGTGCCGGGGGTTTCAGCCCGGCACGGGCCGGCCCAGCTCCGCCAGGATCCCGGTGCCCTGACCCAGCTCGATCAGGTAGCCGTCGGGGTCGCGCAGGTAACACCGGATCTCCATCCCGTGGTCCTTGGGTTCCGTCAGGAACTCACCACCGCGGGAACGCCACAGCTCGTAGACGGCCCGTACGTCGGTGACCCGGATGTTGAGCGCCCCGCTGAGCGTGTCCGGGTCGGTCGGCGCCCGGGCCGTCACGGTCGGCTTGTCGTCGGTCGGTCCGCCCTCGTCGTTGAGCACGAGGTAGCTGTTGTGCAGGCGGAGCACGGCCGGACGCCGGTCCCGCACCACCGTGGCGCCCAGCACGTCGCGGTAGAACTCCCGCGAGCGGTCCACGTCCCGCACGATCAGCAGGTGGGTGACGACCAGGCCGTGTTCGGGCCGGAAGTAGTCCGGTGCCTCATCCGTCACGACGCCCCCTCCCTCGGCCCGCCGGTTACCCGGGTGCGGGCGGGCCACACCCGGCCGCCCGGGCGTCCGGCCGGCCGTTGACCGGCCGGACCCCGGGATACCGCGGGACCGGCCGGTGTCACCAGCCCACGGCGACCAGCAGCCACTCCGGGTCGGCCACCGACACGAACGAGGACTGGTCGGCGACGTCGTCGTACGGGAAGCCGTACGAGCGACCGCCGATGGCGCGGTCGTGCCAGAACTTCGCGTACCAGTTGGCCGGCGCCTGCTGGTAGAACAGGCTCGGGTCCGACCACTGGGCCGGCGGCAGGTGCGCGACGTGGCGGTTGAGCGCGGCGCAGCCGGCCGCGTTGCCGGCGAGCGGCCCGGCGCAGCCGAAGATGTCCGCGGTGGTGGCCGGCAGCCCCACCGAGGACGCGTAGCCGCTGAGGTAGTTGGCGTACTGCCCGCCGGGCCGGAACTGCGGGGTGTTGCCCGGCGACGGGATGCGGTACGGCGCCTCGATGGTGGCCAGGTGCTTGAACTCGGCCGGCATGGCGTCCGAGAACCGCTGGAAGGTCACCGACCGGTCCTCGGCGAACGTCGCCTCGGTCTCGCCGACGGCCACGTCCCGCCCGTCGTGGGCGCGCAACCGCATCGCCAGCTTCAGGCCGAACGCGTCGACCCGGGTGGTGTTGCCGTGGAACTGGTCCGGCCCGACGGTGAACTCGATGAAGTCGCTGTACTGGCTGGTCGGCGATCCGAGGTGGAAGTACATCCGGCCGGCGGTGTTGACCGGCATGTCGAAGTAGGGCTGCTCCGCGATCGAGTGGGTCTGCCCGTTGTAGCTCCAGTACACCTGGCTGTCGGGGTAGCGGCCGTTGGTCCGGTTGAGGTCCGG
>NZ_JBSSLX010000078.1:0-23422 GCF_053890995.1 Micromonospora sp. I033
GGAGATCCACATCGCCGTCAACCTCATGATCGACGCGTGGAGGGGGCGACGCGCGCGGAGGGGGCGGCAGCCGCCGCCCCCTCCGTCGTTCGTGCCGGATGTCAGCCCGGGTTGGCCTTGTCGTTGGTGAAGTTGCCGACCTGGCTGCCGGTCGACGAGGCGTCGCTGGTCGAGCCGCCGGCCGGGGTGCTCAGGCCGCCGGTGGTGGCGTCGCCCGTCGTGGTCGGGGCGACCTTGCCCCGGTGCCGTTCCGGCTGGCGGGCCAGCCGGCGGACGCTGGCCGGGCCGGCCGTACCGCCGGTCGTGGTGATCGCGCCCTGGCCCCGGGTGGGGCCGCCGTCGCGCAACACGTTCGGGTCGACCGGGGCGTGCGCCGGGTCGTCCGGGTCCTCCTCCTGGATCACCCGCAGCACGTCGGTCTGCGGCACGGTGACCTCGTCGAGCGCGCCCTCGCCGTAGACGCCGCCGGCAACCCGCTCCTCGGCCTGCCGGGCGGCCTGCTGTCGCATGTCGTCCTCACGCACGTCAACCACCTCGCAGATTTCTCGGGATCCTCGTTGCGTGCCCGGCGACCGGCGGCTGAAACCGGCCGGCCCGCGCGGCCCCGAGGGACGCCGGGTACCTGCCCGGATGTCCGGTTCTCGGGCCGGTGGCCGGCGGTTCCGCACGGTGCTGCTATTCGGCCGGGGGCCGGCGTTACCTCGCCGGGGCCAGGGGTAGACGGAGGGTGCCCCCGCCACAGTGCGCGAACCGTGCCGTGGCCGACCTGCGGCAGCGGGGCGGGAGGTGTGCAGAGAACGACTCATCAATCCTGAGGAGGACAGATGAGCACGCAGGCTGCATCCACCAGGCCGATGAACCGGCCGGCGCAGGACATGTCCAACCGGGCCGCGATGCAGGAGACGCCGACCCGCCCGATGCCGATGATGCACGACGGTCAGCGGCAGGCGATCCAGTCGCCCGGCACGGAGACCAAGCCGTCGTTCGCGACGACCGAATTCTGGATCTACGTCGCGTCCGTCGTGGGCGTGCTGGCGGCGTCGTTCCTGGTCGGCAAGAACTCGGTCGGGGTGGACATCTTCCGCGCCAACCAGGCCTGGTTCTTCATCACGCTGCTGACCATCGGCTACCTGGGTAGCCGCGGTCTGGCCAAGGCCGGAAGCAACTTCCGCAGCGGTGAGGAGCGCAAGGCCCGGCACTGACCGGAGCCACAGCTGAGACGACGATGCCCCCGGGGAGTCCCGGGGGCATCGTCGCGTGCCGTCACTCCCCGCCGAAGTCCCCGAAGTCGCCCTCGAAGGCGTCCTCGATCAGCTCACCGGCCACCAGGCCGCCCGCCACGCCGAGCGCGGCGCCCGCCACCATGCCGCCCATGCCCGAGCCGCGGTGGCCGTGGTGCCCGTGCATGCCGAAGCCCTGGGAGCGCAGGTTGCCGTAGCGCGAGGTGGTCTCCCGCAGCCAGCCGTCGACCACCTGGACCCAGTCGGTGCGGCCCGCGTCGCTGTGCGGGACGGCGTACCGGCCGAAGGCGTCGTGCCCGGGGGTGAGGAAGCCGCCGCGCTTGTCGCACTCCAGGATCACGTCGACACCGTGCTGGCTGGTGACGAAGGTCAGCTCGACCTCGTTGGTCACCTGCGCGTACTGGGGCGCGGCGAAGAACTCGATCTCCTGGTAGAAGGGGAGCGTCTGCTGCACGCCCCGGATGTGCCCGCGCTCCAGGTCGGCGTGCTTGAAGCGGAAGCCGAGCGCCTGGAAGGCGTCGAGGATCCGCTCGTGGATCGGCAGCGGGTGCACGGCCACCTGGTCCAGGTCGGACTTGTCCACGGCCCGGGCCACCGCCAGCTCCGTCCGCAGGCCCATGGTCATGCCGCGCAGCCGCTGGCCGTACACGTCGGTGACCGGGGTCTCCCACGGCACCGGGAGCTGGAACGGGATGGCGAGCTGCTGCTTCGGGGCCAGTTGCAGCGGGCCGCTCACCGCCATCCGGTGGAACTCCATGACGCCCGCGTACTCGGTGTCGCCGCCCTCGATCTCGACCCGGGTGACCAGGCCGACGGTGATCTGCTCGATGCTCGCCGGCGCGTCGCCGCCGACCAGGTTGACGTGCCCGTCCAGGGTCAGGCCCGGCCGGGTGTTGGGGTTGGTCAGCACGGTGTCGACGCTCGGGCCGCCCACCCCGAACGCGCTCAGCATCTTCTTGAAGACCATCGCCACTACTCCGCTTCCACCGTCGGCGCGCTCCACCGTGGAACGCGCGGGGCCACGAAGCGCACCCTAACCTGGGCGGCTGTGAAGTGCCTGTAAGCGGGCCTCGTCAGTCGACGTCGACCACGATCAGCTCGCCGACCTGCTCGCCGATCTGCCGGCGCCCGTCCGGCGGCAGCCCGCCGTCGGTGATCAGCACGTCGGCCTCCTCCAGCGGGGCGATGGTGGCGATGCCGATGGTCTCCCACTTGGTGTGGTCGGCGAGCACCACGAGCCGCCGGGCCGCGCCGATCAGCCGCCGGTTCACCGCCGCCTCCAGCAGGTTCGGGGTGGTGAAGCCGGTGCGCGGGCTCATCCCGTGCACCCCGAGGAAGAGCAGGTCGACGTTGAGCGCGGCGATGGCCGCCTCGGCCACCGGGCCGGTCAGCGCGTCCGAGGGGGTCCGGATGCCGCCGGTGAGCACGACCGTCTGGTCGGCGCGCGGGTTCTGGTAGAGGGCGTCGGCGACCGGGATCGAGTTGGTGACCACGGTCAGCCCCCGGACGTCGGCCAGCCGGGCGGCCAGCGCGGCGGTGGTGGTGCCGGCGGAGAGCGCGATGGCCATGCCGGGCTCGACCAGGCCGGCGGCGCGCTCGACGATGGCCCGCTTCTCGGCCTGCTGCCGGATCGACTTGGCCGCGAAGCCCGGCTCCTCGGCCGAGCCGGGACCCGCCAGCGTCGCGCCCCCGTGGACCTTGTCGACCAGGCCCCGCTCGGCGAGCACCTCCAGGTCCCGCCGGATGGTCATGTCCGACACCCCGAAGCGGCTGACCAGGTGGCTGACCCGGACGCCGCCACGCTGGCGGATCAGCTCCAGGATGGCGCTCTGCCGTTGCTGGGCGAGCATGAGTCCTCCTTCGCGCGCAAGCGGCACGGTACGCAGGTCAGACGGTGTCGGGATGGGCCGTTGGCTCCTCGCGGACCACCGCCACCTCCCCCGCGCCGACCACCAGCTCGCCGTCGCACCGGCCGCCGCCGAGCAGCTCGGCGCCGGTGGCCGCCAGCCGGACCTCGGCCTCGGTGTGGTTGATGACGAACAGCCAGCTCCGGTCCGCGGCCCGCCGGCGGACCACCTCCACCCCCTCGGGCACGGTCGCCGCCGGGCGGGCGCCGGCCTCGGCGAGCAGCCGGGCGACCAGCCGGTCGGTGGCCGCCTGGTCGAGCCGGGTGCCGAGATACCAGGCCGCCCCCGCGCCGGCCGCGCGCCGGGTCAGCGCCGGCACCCCGGGCAACGGCCCGTCGGCGTACGCGGCGAGCACCTCGGCGCCCTCGGCGTGCAGCCACTCGGTCCACACGTCGGCGGTCGAGCCGTCGTCGAGGCGCACCGACTCGCCCTCGCGCAGCGGGAAGAACTCCTCGGTGCGGACGCCGAGCAGGTCGCGGAACGCACCCGGATAGCCGCCGAGCCGGATGTGGTCGTGCTCGTCGACGATGCCGCTGAAGTAGGTCACGAGCGCGGTCCCGCCCGCCTCGACATACCGGCGCAGCGCGTCGGCGTCGGTGTCGCGGACCAGGTAGAGGGTGGGCACCAGGACCAGCCGGTAGCGGGACAGGTCGGTGGACGGGTGCACCACGTCGGCGGTGACCCCGGCCCGCCAGAGCGCGCCGTGCAGCGCGGCGAGCCGGTCGGCGTAGGTGACGTCGACGCTGGGGTGCGAGTCGAGTTCGGCGCCCCACCAGGCCTCGTAGTCGAAGAGGATGGCCACGTCGGCGTCGACCCGGCTGCCGCGTACCTCGGCCAGGGCCCGGAGGTCGGCGCCGAGCCGGCAGACCTCGCGGAACACCTTGGTCTCCGGGCCGGCGTGCGGGACCAGCGCGGAGTGGAACTTCTCCGCGCCGGCCCGGGAGGCCCGCCACTGGAAGAACAGCACCCCGTCGGCGCCGCGCGCCACGTGGGCGAGGCTGTTGCGGCGCAGCTGGCCGGGGGTCTTGGCGACGTTGCGCGGCTGCCAGTTCACCGCGCTGGTGGAGTGCTCCATGAGCAGCCACGGTTCGCCGCCGGCGACGCCCCGGGTGTGGTCGGCGGCGAGCGCCAGGTTGACCTGCGGTCGCGGGTCGGCGGCCGTGAGGTAGTGGTCGTTGGAGACCAGGTCCACGTCGGCGGCCCAGGAGTGGTAGTCGAGGTACTTGATACCGGTGCCGATCATGAAGTTCGTGGTGACCGGCTGGGTGGTGAGCCGGGTCAGCAGCTCCCGCTCGGCGCGCAGCTGGGCGCGCTGCTCGTCGGAGGAGAACCGCAGGAAGTCCAGTTGCTGGGTGGGGTTGGCGAAGGTGGGCGCGGTCCGCGGCGGGTTGACCTCGGCCCAGTCGTGGTAGCGCTGGCTCCAGAACGCGGTGCCCCAGGCGGCGTTGAGCGCGTCCAGGTCGCCGTAGCGCTCGCGCAGCCAGCGGCGGAACGCCTCGGCGCTGACGTCGCAGTAGCAGTGCACGTTGTGGCAGCCCAGCTCGTTGGAGACGTGCCACATGACGACGGCCGGGTGGTCGGCGTACCGGCCGGCGACGGCCTCGACGAGGGCGAGCGAACGCTCCCGGAAGACCGGTGAGCTGGGGCAGTACGCCTGCCGCCCGCCCGGCCAGAGGATGGTGCCGTCGGCGCGGCGGGGCAGCGTCTCCGGGTGCCGGTGGGCCAGCCAGGGTGGCGGGCTGGCGGTGGCGGTGGCCAGGTCGACGCTGATCCCGCCGTCGTGCAGCACGTCGAGTGCCCGGTCCAGCCAGCCGAACTCGAAGCGGTCGGGAGCGGGTTCCAGCAGGGCCCAGGAGAAGATCCCGACCGAGACCAGGTTGACCCCGGCCCGGCGCATCAGCTCGACGTCCTCGGCCCAGGTCTCCTCGGGCCACTGCTCCGGGTTGTAGTCGGCGCCGTACCAGATCTGCTCGCCGTGCCAGTTCCGCATGAGAGCAGAGGGTGCCCCCGAACGGCACCCAAGTCAACACTTTCCAACATCGACAGAAATTCCAACGTTTACCTTCGCCAGCCCGTGTCACAACTGGGTTATCGCTGTCCTTCTGCCCTCTTGACAGCGCCGAACCACGCGGTAGCTTCAACCGCCACCGGCTGTTTTTGTTCGGACGTGTGGATTCACGATGGATCTACGCCAGCCGGCACGAACACCGATCCCCGCCACCCATCACGGCCCTTGGGCGCAGCGCACCTCTTCCACGCAGGAGGCACAATGTCCCGTCCCCGCTCGCAAGCCGAGTACCTCGCCCGACTCGTACCCCCGTCCGTCGCCGGCCTGAACCGCCGCTCGCTGCTCGCCGGCGCGGCCGGCGCGGGCGCGCTGCTCGGCACGGGAATGCTCGCCGGCTGCGGCTCCGACTCCGACTCGGGCGCGGACTCGAAGACCGTGTCGGTCGGCTCGAACGCGTCCGACCCGACCCCGAAGGACGTCCTCGCCAAGCTGGCGGCCGGGTTCCAGAGCAAGTCCGGGGTCTCCGTCAACATCAACACGGTCGACCACAACACGTTCCAGGAGAACATCAACAACTACCTGCAGGGCAAGCCGGACGACGTGTTCACCTGGTTCGCCGGCTACCGGATGCGGTTCTTCGCGGCCAAGGGCCTGGCCGGCGACGTCAGCGACGTCTGGGGCAAACTCTCCGGCTACTCCGACGCGTTCAAGAAGGCGTCCACCGGGGACGACGGCAAGCAGTACTTCGTGCCGGCGTCGTACTACCCGTGGGCGGTCTTCTACCGCAAGTCGGTGTGGCAGCAGCGCGGCTACCAGGTGCCGAAGACGCTTGACGACTTCAACGCGCTCGGCGCGCAGATGAAGAAGGACGGTTTGAACCCGATCGCCTTCGCCGACAAGGACGGCTGGCCGGCGATGGGCACCTTCGACATCCTCAACCTGCGGATCAACGGCTACCAGTTCCACGTCGACCTGATGGCCGGCAAGGAGGCGTGGACCTCCGACAAGGTCAAGAAGGTCTTCGACACCTGGGCCGGGCTGCTGCCGCTGCACCAGCCGGACTCGCTGGGCCGGACCTGGCAGGAGGCCGCCCAGTCGCTCCAGCAGAAAAAGAGCGGCATGTACCTGCTCGGCCTCTTCGTCGCTCAGCAGTTCAACGAGAACGAGCAGGACGACATCGACTTCTTCACGTTCCCGGAGATCGACTCGACCATCGGCGCCAAGGCCCTGGACGCGCCGATCGACGGCTACATGATGGCCCGCAAGCCGAAGTCCGAGGCCAACGCCAAGAAGCTGCTGGAGTACATCGGCGGCGTCGACGCCGCGAACATCATGGTGAAGGGTGACCCCGGCACCCTGGTGGCCAACAGCGGCGGGGACACCAGCGGCTACACGGCGCTGAAGAAGAAGGCCGCCGAGCTGGTCGGCTCGGCCACCGAGATCGCCCAGTTCCTCGACCGGGACACCCGGCCGGACTTCGCCTCGACCGTGATGATCCCGGCGTTGCAGCAGTTCATCAAGGACCCGAAGGACATCAGCGGCCTGCTCACCAGCATCGAGAACCAGAAGAAGTCCATCTTCACCAGCTGACGGCGGAAAGGGGGAGGACATCGTGTCCGACCTGCCCCTGGTCCAAGCGGACCGCGCCGTGCCGCCGCCGGCCGCGACCACCGCCACGCGTGGTCGCGGCCGCCGGCTACGGCTCCTGTCCCGCACCGACCGCGTGGTGATCACGCTGATGGTGCTCGTGCCGCTGCTGCTCGTGGTGGCCCTGGTCTGGCTGCCGGCGCTGGCCACCGTGGCGCTGTCCGGCACCAACTGGGACGGCATCGGCCCGCTGGGCGAGATCGACTGGGTCGGCCTGAAGAACTACGACGACGTGGTGAACATCTACCCGCCGTTCGGGCCGGCGGTGCAGAACAACCTGCTCTGGCTGGCCGCCCTCTTCGTGGTGGCCACCCCGTTCGGGATGTTCCTCGCCGTGCTGCTCGACAAGGAACTGCGCGGCAGCCGGTTCTACCAGACCGCGCTCTACCTGCCGGTGGTGCTCTCGCTGGCGCTGATCGGCTTCGTCTGGCAGCTCATCTACAGCCGCGACCAGGGCCTGCTCAACGCCCTGCTCGGCACCCAGACCGACTGGTACGGCGACCCGAACGTCAACATCTGGGCGGTGCTGTTCGCCGCCGGCTGGCGGCACGTCGGCTACATCATGCTGCTCTACCTGGCCGGCCTGAAGGGCGTCGACCCGTCGTTGCGCGAGGCCGCGGCAGTGGACGGCTCCTCGGAGGCCAGCACCTTCTTCCGCGTGGTCTTCCCGGTCATGCGGCCGATCAACATCATCGTGCTGGTGGTCACGGTGATCGAGTCGCTGCGCGCCTTCGACCTGGTCTGGGTCATCAACAAGGGCCGCAACGGCCTGGAGCTGATCTCGGCGCTTGTCACCCAGAACGTGGTGGGCGAGGCCAGCCGGATCGGCTTCGGCTCGGCGCTGGCCACCATCATGCTTGTCGTCTCCCTGGTCTTCATCACCCTCTACCTGTTCACCGTGATGCGGGAGGACCGGCGATGAGCAGCGCGACCCTGACCCGTGGCCCCGACACCGCGGCGCCGTCCCCCCGCCGCCGGCCGCTGCGGCCGGCGCGGGTGGTCCTGCACGTCTTCCTCGCCGCGGTGGCGGTCGGCTGGCTCTTCCCGATCCTCTGGGCGGTGCTGACCTCGCTGCGGTCCTACGAGTACACCGCCACCAACGGCTACGTCTCGCTCGGCGGCTGGACCCTGGACAACTACGTCACGGCGTGGCGGACCGCCGAGTTCGGCAAGCACTTCCTCAACTCGGTCTACATCACGGTCCCGGCGGTGCTGCTGACCCTCTTCCTGGCCTCCTGCGTGGCGTTCGTCATCGCCCGGTTCAGCTGGAAACTCAACATCGCCCTGCTCGGCCTCTTCACCGCGGCGAACCTGCTGCCGCAGCAGGCCCTGCTCATCCCGCTGTTCCGGATGTTCACCGAGATCCCGCTGCCGGCCTTCATGAGCGACTCGGAGCTGCTCTACGACAGCTACTGGGGGCTGATCCTGGTCAACGTCGCCTTCCAGTGCGGCTTCTGCGTCTTCGTGCTGAGCAACTACATGAAGGCCCTGCCGCACGAGCTGTACGAGGCGGCGATGGTCGACGGGGCGAGCGTCTGGCGGCAGTACTGGCAGGTCACCATGCCGCTGTGCCGGCCGGCCCTGGCCGCGCTCGCGACGCTGGAGGTGACCTGGATCTACAACGAGTTCTTCTGGGCCACCGTGCTGATGCGCACCGGCGACAAGTTCCCGGTGACCAGCTCGCTGAACAACCTGCGCGGCGAGTTCTTCACCGACAACAACCTCGTCTCGGCCGGCTCGGTGCTGGTCGCCATCCCCACCCTGGTGATCTTCTTCCTGTTGCAGAAGCAGTTCGTCCGGGGCCTCACCCTGGGAGCGTCCAAGGGATGATCGTCCACCTGCGCCGCGCGCGGACCAGCCTGGTGCTCGACGCGCGCGGTCCCGGCCTGCCCCGGATCGTGCACTGGGGCGCCGACCTCGGCCCGCTGCCCGCCGACGACCTGCCCGCGCTGGTCGACGCCACGGTCCCGCCCGTGGTGCCGAGCAGCTTCGACGCGCCGACCGTGCTGTCGCTGCTGCCCGAGGCGAGCGCCGGCTGGAGCGGCCGGCCCGGCCTGGCCGGGCACCGGGACGGCCGGGACTGGTCGACCGCCTTCCGCCTCGACACCGTCGAGGTGGACGACACGCGTGGCGGTGGCGGGGAGGCTGTCCGCGTATCCGAGCGGGAGCGGGACCACGGCGGGGCCGGGCCCGCGCGGGTGACCGTGCGGGCCGCGGACCCGGGCGCCGGGCTGTCCCTGACCGTCGAGATCACCCTGAGCGCCGCGGGGCTGCTCACCGTGCGGCACCGGCTGCGCAACGACGGCGACCGGCCCTACGAGGTACGCGAGCTGACGCCGGTGCTGCCGGTGCCGGCGGTCGCCACCGAACTGCTCGACCTGACCGGGCGCTGGTGCCGGGAGCGCGCGCCGCAGCGGCACCCGTGGCCGATGGGCGCCTGGGTCCGCGAGGGGCGGCACGGCCGGACCGGGCACGACGCCACCCTGCTGCTGGTCGCCGGCACCCCCGGATTCGGTTTCGGCCACGGCGAGACGTGGGCCGTGCACACGGCGTGGAGCGGCGACCACGTCACGGTCGCCGAACGCCGGCCGACCGGCGAGGCCACCCTCGGCGGCGGTGAGCTGCTCGCCCCCGGCGAGATCCTGCTCGGCCCGGGCGAGGAGTACGCCACTCCCCTGCTCTACGCGGTGCACTCCGCCGACGGGCTGGACGGGCTCAGCGACGTGCTGCACACCCACCTGCGCGCCCGCCCGGAGCACCCGCGCGCCCCGCGCCCGGTGACGTTGAACGTCTGGGAGGCGGTCTACTTCGACCACGACCTCGACCGGCTCAAGGGCCTCGCCGACCGGGCCGCCGAGGTGGGCGTGGAACGCTTCGTGCTCGACGACGGCTGGTTCCGCGGCCGGCGGCACGACCGGGCCGGGCTCGGCGACTGGTGGGTCGACGACGACGTGTGGCCGGACGGGCTGCAACCACTCATCGACCACGTCCGCAAGCACGGCATGCAGTTCGGCCTCTGGGTCGAGCCGGAGATGGTCAACCCCGACTCGGACCTGTTCCGGGCCCACCCGGACTGGGTGCTCCAGGCGCCCGACCGGCTGCCGCCCGAGTGGCGGCACCAGCAGGTGCTCGACCTGGCCCACCCCGACGCGTACGCCCACCTGCTCGACCGGCTCGACGCGGTGCTGCGTGGGCACGACGGGATCGCGTACCTCAAGTGGGACCACAACCGGGACCTCACCGAGGCCGGGCACGCCGGGCGGCCGGGGGTGCACGCGCAGACCGTGGCGGTCTACCGGCTGCTGGACGAGTTGCGCGCCCGGCATCCCGGCCTGGAGATCGAGAGCTGCTCGTCCGGCGGGGCCCGGGTCGACCTGGAGATCCTGCGGCGGACCGACCGGGTCTGGGCCAGCGACTGCAACGACGCCCTGGAACGGCTCTCGATCCAGCGCTGGACCGGGCTGCTGCTCCCGCCGGAGCTGATCGGCACCCACATCGGACCGGAGCGCTCGCACACCACCCACCGGGTGCACGACCTCGGCTTCCGGGCGGTCACCGCGCTCTTCGGCCACCACGGCATCGAGTGGGACATCAGCGGGATCAGCGCGACCGAGCGGACCGAACTCGCCGCGTGGGTGGCGCTGCACAAGCGGCTCCGGCCGCTGCTGCACTCCGGTCGGGTGGTCCGGGTCGACCACCCGGACCCGGCCGTGCAGGCCCACGGCGTGGTCGCCCACGACCGCTCCCACGCGGTGTACGCGGTCTCCCGGCTGGCCACCTCGGCGGCGCAGGTGCCGGGCGCGGTCCGGCTGCCCGGCCTGGACCCGTCCCGCCGGTACCTGGTCCGGCCGCCGGCCGGGGTGCCGGAGCCGGCGCTGCTGGAACTGGCCCCGCCGGGTTGGCTGGCCGCGGACGGCGGGGTGACGCTCAGCGGGTCGGTGCTCGCCTCGGTCGGGCTGCAACTGCCCGCCCTGCACCCGGAGCAGGCGCTGCTGCTGGAGGTCACCGCGGCGGGCTAGATTTTTCTGGGATTTCCCGGCGGCGGATGTCGAGGAGCGGAGTGGCAGCTTCTACCGGAGGGTGGAAGCACCGACAATCGGTGCTCGGGCGTGAGGAGCGAACCGTGAAGTACATGCTGTTGATGCAGTTCAGCGCCGCCGGGACCGACTTCCCCCCGATCGACACCTGGACGCCGGAGGAGATCCGGGCGCACATCGGGTTCATGGGGGAGGTCAACGAGAAGCTCATGGCCGACGGGGAGTGGGTCCAGGGCGAGGGCCTGGGCGGGCCGCAGCAGGCGCGGATCGTCCGGGCCGGCGAGAACGGCGCGCCGGTGGTCACCGAGGGGCCGTTCGCGGAGACCAAGGAGTTCCTGGCCGGCTGGTGGATCGTGGACTGCGAGACGCCGCAGCGGGCCGTGGAGATCGCCGCGCACATCTCCACCGCGCCCGGCCCGGGCGGGCGACCGCTGAACATGCCGATCGAGGTGCACCCCGTCATGTCGGCGCCGCCGCAGGAGCTGTGACCCCTGGGCGTCCCGGACCACACCGTCGAGGACCTGCTGCGCGAGCTGGCGCCGCAGGTCCTCGGCGTGCTCGCCCGCCGGTTCGGCGACTTCGCCACCGCCGAGGACGCGGTGCAGGAGGCGCTGCTGGCCGCGGCGACCCAGTGGCCCGCCGAGGGGCTGCCCGACCACCCGCGCGGCTGGCTGGTGCAGGTCGCGTACCGCCGGATGATCGAGCTGGTCCGGGGCGAGGCGGCCCGCCGGGACCGGGAGGACCGGGCCGCCCGGCGCGGCGGCGACGACCGGCGGACCGCACCGGCGGCCGACGAGCCGCTGACCGCCGAGCGGGACGACACGCTGGTGCTGCTCTTCCTCTGCTGCCACCCCACGCTCTCGACGGCGTCGGCCATCGCGCTGACCCTGCGCGCGGTCGGCGGGCTCAGCACCGCCGAGATCGCCCGCGCCTTCCTCGTCCCCGAGGCCACCATGGCGCAGCGGATCAGCCGGGCCAAGCAGCGCATCAAGTCGTCCGGCGTGCCGTTCCGGATGCCGGCCGAGGAGGAGCGGCAGGCCCGGCTCGCCGCGGTGCTGCACGTGCTCTACCTGATCTTCACCGAGGGGCACACCGCGAGTCTCGGCGCCGACCTGCGCCGGGTCGACCTCTCCGAGGAGGCGATCCGGCTGGCCCGGGCCATGCACGCGCTGCTGCCGGCGGACAGCGAGGTGGCCGGGCTGCTCGCCCTCATGCTGCTCACCGAGGCCCGGGCCGCCGCCCGCACCGGCCCGTCCGGGGAGCTGATCTCCCTGGCCGACCAGGACCGGTCCCGGTGGGACGCCGCCGCGATCGCCGAGGGGACCGCGCTGGTCACCCGGGCGATGGCCCGCGGGCCGGTCGGGCCCTACCAGCTCCAAGCCGCCATCGCCGCCCTGCACGACGAGGCGCCGACCGCTGAGCGGACCGACTGGCAACAGATCCTCGCCCTCTACGAGGTGCTGGAACGGCTCACGGAGAGCCCGGTGGTGTCGCTCAACCGCGCCGTGGCGACCGCCATGGTGCACGGTCCCGCCGCCGGACTGGTCGCCCTGGAGACGCTGGCCGCCGACCCCCGGCTGACCGGCCACCACCGGCTCGACGCGGCCCGGGCCCACCTCCACGAGATGGCCGGCGACCGGGACGCGGCGGCGCGGCACTACCGGGCCGCCGCCGGCCGCACCACGAGTCGCCCCGAGCAGGAGTACCTGCGGATGCGGGCGGCCCGCCTGGCCACCGGCGCGCCCAGCCCGCCGGAGTCATGAGCGGGAAGCGGGTACGACAAACGGTCCCTCTCGTGGAGAAGGACCGTAAGACGATTGGGGTCAGGCAGCGTCCGCGTGCCGTTACCGCGGGTTGTCCCGGTTGTGCCGGAGGGCTTCTTCGAGCTGGTCTTCGAGAATGATGATCCGGCAGGCGGCTTCCAGGGCGGTGCCCTGGTCGACCATCTCCCGGGCCCGCGCGGCCAGGCGGAGCTGGTAGCGGGAGTATCGGCGGTGGCCGCCGGCCGACCGGAACGGGGTGATCAGTTTGGCTTCGTCGAGGCGACGCAGGAAGTCCTGCGAGGCGCCGGTGATCTCCGCGGCGCGGCCCATCGTGTAGGCGGGATAGTCGTCGTCACCGAACATGTCGTCGGGTTGGCCCATACACGTACCTCTCATGGACGAGGGCCCCGGCGCTTGACAGCGCCGGGGCCCGGGGTTACGGGTCAAAACACCATCTACCGGCAAATTCGTCGGGTTGTCGTGTCCGCACCTGCCGCCGTCGGCGGCCTGGGGTGCGAGGATCGCATAAGCGTGACCGGAGACCACCTCTCGTTCGATGGAAACTGCGGTGTCCGGCTCCAGAGTTGAACTGTGTCCTGGAGACGGGCGATCCAACGGTGTTCGGGCCCTCCCTTTCCTCTGCTTCCAATACCTGTGGTGCCTGTCGTGCTGCCCGCCGGTGCCGGAGCCCCACGCGACTTCATGGCCCCGCCCACGTGCGGCGGACTCTCCTTCCAGGCGAGCCCTGAACCTGCATCGGCCCACCTGCCTGCCCTGACCTGGAATTACGTCAGGGTCTTGTACCGCTTCGTCTGCGTCTTTACTGATCTCTGCTGCCAACGACAGGAACATTAGCCAGGCGCGACGAGAATGTCTAGCGGTTCCGGCCTAGATTTTCTGGACGCGCGTCCACCGTTTCGGCGATCACGCCGGGGCGTACCCGGAGAGGGGGTGGCCGGGTCCGCGCGGACCCGGCCACCGGGCGGCGGTCAGCTCGCGGTGCAGGTCACCGCGGGGACCGCGTTGCTGCCGTTCCAGCTGCCGATGAAGCCGAACGAGGTGCTGGCCCCGGCGCCGAGCCGGCCGTTCCAGTCCACGTTGCGGGCGGTGTACGCCGAGCCGCTGTTGCTGACCGCCGCGTTCCACGACTGGTTGACGGTCTGGCCGTTGGCGAACGTCCACTTCGTCGTCCAGCCGGTGAGCGCCGCCGCGCCCGCGGTCACCTTGACCTCGCCCTGGAAGCCGCCCTGCCAGGAGTTCACGATCGTGTAGCTGGCGGTGCAGCCGGCCGGCGGCGGGGTGGGGCCGCCGGTCGGGCTGGTCGTCGGGCTCGGGCTGGTGGTGGGGCTGGTGGTCGGGCTCGGCGAGGTGCCGGCGAAGACCGAGGCCTCCCGGGCGGTGGCCCTGATGCCGTTGGCCCCGTTGAAGATTCGCTGACCCCAGGTGGTGAGCTGGTTCGGGTCGAAGTTGGTGACCATGTCGAGGTACTCGACGCCGCCGCCGTTGCCGCTCCACGACCAGCCGAGGTAGCCGATCCCGTTGGCCTGGCTGTAGGCCAGGATGGTGTCCTCGTCCGGGTTGCCGTCGGAGTGGTCGAAGCCGAACTCGCCGACCACGATGGGCAGCCCGGCGGTGCGGAACCGGCCCAGGTAGTCGGTGATCTCGGCGGCGGTGTCGAAAACGCCGTACATGTGGATCGAGAAGACGGTGTTCTTCTGCGGGTCGGCGGCGAAGACCGTGCCGGCGTTGTCGCGCATGGTGAAGGACCAGTCCTGGCCCCAGTTGGGGGCGTCCACCATGATCGTGTGCGTCAGGCCGCCGGCGCGCAGCCGCTTGATCGCGTTGGCGGTGTCGGTGGCCCAGGTGCCGTAGCCCTGGTTGCCGTACGGCTCGTTGCCGATGTTGACGATGACGTACTTCTCCTGGCCCTGAAGGGCGCTGGCGATGCTGAGCCAGTAGTCGACCGCCCGGTCCAGGGTGACGCGGCACCGCTCTGCTCGCCGTAGCCGGTGGTGTCGTGCACCTCCAGGACGCAGATCAGCCGGTTGGCCTTGCAGAGCGAGATGACGTTGGCGACGTCGGCGGCGCTGTTCTTCGTCCAGCGGTCGCCGCTGGCCAGCACCACCCGGACGGTGTTCGCGCCGAGCGCCTTGATGTTGGCGAAGCTGGTGGTCTGCTGCGGGTACCAGGTGTGCGCGTGGTTGACCCCGCGCATGACGAACTCGGTGCCGTTGGCGTCGTAGAGCCGCCCGTTCGCGACGGAGAACCCGGCGGCGGCGTGCGCCGGCTGCCCGAAGGCGAAGACGGCGGCGAGGACCGTCAGCAGGGCGGCGCCCGCGACGGAGAGCAACTTCTTCATGGCTGTCCTCAGGGAGGTCCCCCGTGCCCAGGTGGGGGTGCGGTGATGGTGACGAGGGCGTGGCGGCTGAGCCCGACAGCCGCCGCCCGGCTCCCGGCGGACGCAGACATCAGCGTAGGGCGATGGGACGCGGAAGGCAACCGGTTAAGCTCATCGGCCACTCGGGGTGGCGTCCTGTGACGGCCCATGTCGCCACGGGCCGCCACAGGGGCGGTCATCCCCACCACAGGATGGTGCGCCACCCGGATCTGAACCGGTTAAGCCGGACTGTAGGCAGCATCCCCCGTGACGTCAAGATGGCCGGCCTCCGAAGCGGACACCAGGGTTGACCGCCGCTGCGCGGGGTATCCGGTGACGATCCGCCCGGAAGGAGATGTGCCATGGTCAACGTCGGCTACACCCTCATGTGCGAACAGGCCGGCCCCAAGCAGCTGGTCGACCATGCCGTCCGCGCCGAGGCCGCCGGCTTCGACCACCTCGTCATGTCCGACCACTACTACCCCTGGCTGGACTCGCAGGGCCA
This sequence comes from Micromonospora sp. I033, assembly GCF_053890995.1. Taxonomy (NCBI): domain Bacteria; kingdom Bacillati; phylum Actinomycetota; class Actinomycetes; order Micromonosporales; family Micromonosporaceae; genus Micromonospora; species Micromonospora sp. I033. The sequence goes on from NZ_JBSSLX010000078.1 coordinate 15,486, forward strand.
CTCCCCGTACGCCTGGTCGGTGCTCGGCGCGGTCGCCCACGCGACCAGCCGGGCCGAGCTGCTCTCCTTCGTGACCTGCCCGATCCGGCGCTACCACCCGGCCGTCGTGGCGCAGAAGGCCAGCACGGTCGGGGTGCTCTCGGACGGGCGGTTCACCCTCGGGCTCGGCGCCGGCGAGAACCTCAACGAGCACGTGGTGGGCGGCTGGCCGCACGTGCAGCAGCGGCACGAGATGTTCGAGGAGGCCCTCCAGATCATCCGGCCGCTGCTCAACGGCGAGACGCTGACCTTCTCCGGCAACCACTACGACGTGCCCGACGCCTACGTCTGGGACCGGCCCGAGCGGCCGGTACCGATGGCCGTGGCCGCCTCGGGCCGGCAGTCCGCCACCCTGGCCGCCGAGTACGCCGACGCCATGATCGCCACCGATCCGCTGCCGCACCTCGTGGACATGTACGAGGAGGCCGGCGGCGCGGGCCGCCCGCGCTACGGGCAGGTGGCCATCTGCTACGGCCCGGACGAGGCCGAGTGCCGCAAGATCGTGCATGACCAGTTCCGCTGGTTCGGCCTCGGCTGGAAGGTCAACGCCGACCTGCCCGGCCCGGACTCCTTCGCCGCGGCCAGCCAGTTCGTCCGCGAGGAGGACGCGGCCGAGAGCGTCCCCTGCGGGCCGGACGTGGACCGGCACGTCGAGGCGTTCAAGAAGTTCGTCGACGCGGGGTTCACCCATGTGGCGCTGGTCCAGGTCGGCGGCGACAGCCAGCCGATGTTCCTGGACTGGGCCCAGGAGGAGCTGCTGCCCCGGCTGCGCGAGCTGTGACCGGTCCCGCGGTGCGGCCGTCGCCTCCGGGGCGCTTCGGGCCGGCCGAGCTGCGGCTGGCGCTGGCCGCGCCCCGGCCGGCCGCCGGCCTGACCAGCGAGTTCCGGCTGGTCGACGGGCTGCGTACGCACACCCGCCGGTCGGCCGACCCGGGTGGTGACGGCCCACCCGTGGTGCTGGTGCACGGCCTCGCCGTCTCGCACCGCTACCTCACCCCGCTGGCGCTGGCCCTGGCGGCCACCCACCCGGTGTACGTGCCGGACCTGCCCGGCTTCGGGCTGACCGAGCGCCCCGGCACGGCGTACGACGTGCCCCGGCACGCCGCGTTCCTGGCGGAGTGGCTGGCCGCGTACCGGTTGGGGCCGGTCTGCCTGCTCGGCCACTCGTTCGGCGCGGAGGTGGTCGCGGCGCTCGCCGCCCGCCGGCCCGACCTGGTCCGTGCGCTGGTGCTGGCCGGCCCGACCAGCGACCCGGCCGCCCGGTCCCGGCGCGGCCAGTTCGGGCGGTGGCTGGTGGACACGCTGTGGGAGGCGAAGTGGCAGGCGCCGATCCTGCTCCGCGACGTCCTCGACGCGCGCCCGTGGCGGGTGCTCGCCACCCTGTCCCACTCGGTGCGCAACGCGGTCGAGGCGGACCTGGTCCGGGTCAGCGCGCCGACGCTGGTGCTGACCGGCGCCCGGGACCCGGTCGTCCCGGACGACTGGCGCACGGAGGCGGCCCGGCTGGTCCCGGACGCCCGGACGGCGACCGTGCCGGGGGCCGCGCACAACGTCGCCACCACCGCGCCCGGCCCGGTGGCCGACGCGATCCGCGACCTGCTGGCCCCCGTCCTGCGAAGGTGAGTCTATGCGCATCGGAAACACGGAGATCCGGCCCGTCGGCGGCGGCCTCGGCTGCCTGCTGATGATCCTCTTCTCGATCCTCGCCTCGGTCGTGCTGACCGTGCTGCTGAACCTGCTCGTCTGAGGCTCAGCGGCCGGTGATCAGGTCCAGGTCGGCGACGACCGGGTAGTGGTCGGAGGCGCTGTCCGCGTCGCCGCCGCGGAGCACCCGGACGGTGCGGGCCGCCGCGGCCAGCGCCGGGGTGGCGAGCAGGTAGTCCAGCCGCATCCCGGCGAACTCGGCGCCGCCGTGCCGGGTCGGCACGGTCAGCCCGTCCGGCTCGCCGCCGCCCAGGTGCGGCCAGAGGTCGACAAGGCCCGCGTCCAGCAGCCGGGCCACCGCGCGGGTGTCGACGGTACGGCCGTCCCGGCGCAGGTGACGCCGCCGGTAGAGGGCGGCGAGCCCGGCCAGCCGGTCGGTGTGGTCGACGGCCGGCTCCAGGGTGTTCAGGTCGCCGGCGAGCAGGGCCAGCTCTCCCCCGGTCCGCCGCACCGCCACCGCCAGCCAGTCGGCCTCCATCCGCCGCCGCCCGCCCGAGTACGGGTTCAGGTGGGTGCTGAACACGGTCAGCGGGCCGGCCCCGGTGGCCACCTGGACCCGGGCGGCGGCGTGGTGGAACGGGCGGCGTACCCGGCCGGCGCGGAGCACCCGCAGCGGCGGTCGGACCAGCACCGCCACCGGCTGCCCGAAGCAGGACCGGGCCAGGTGCGGCTCCATGCCCACCCGCTCCGCCAGCCCGGTCAGCCCGCCGCCGCGGTCCAGTCCGCGCAGCTCCTGAAGGGCCAGCAGGTCGGGGCGCTGCGCGGCGACCACGGCGACGATCCGGTCCCGGCGGTCGGTGCCGTCGCGGTCCCGCCCGCCGGTCCGGATGTTCCAGGTCATCACTCGCAGCATCGGCGCCCGGTCAGTCCTCCCGGCCGGCCTTCGCCAGCTCGTCGTCCAGCTCGTGGACCTGCTCCGACTCGATGGCCGGCCGGTTGCCCTGGGCCACGTCCGCGTTGGGGCGGACCACCCACCAGAGCAGCGAGAGCCAGAGCGCGCCGAGCAGGATCGCGCCCATGAAGTCGGTGGGGTGGTGCATGCCCCGGTACATCCGGGAGGTCGCCACCCCGACCGGCATGATCACGGCCATGGCCACGAAGAGCCAGCGCCACCAGCGGTCGGTGCGCGGCAGCACGATGATCGCCATGGCGGCCCAGAGGCAGATGGTGGCCGCGATGTGCCCGGACGGGAAGGACGAGGTGGGCATCGGCCCGTCCAGGTTCTCCACCGGCGGGCGGGGCCGCTCCACCACCCGGGCGCTGGCGAGGAAGAGGCTCAGCTCGCCGAACATCGCCAGCACCACGAAGAGCACCGGCCGCCAGCGCCGCGAGACCGCCAGCACGATCGGGCAGAACACCAGCGAGACCAGCAGGATGGCGTGGGTGTCGCCGAACTTGCTCCACCACCAGCTCAGGTCGGTGAGCGCGTCGGTGTGCCGGTCGGCGAACCAGCGCGGGACCTCGGTGTCCAGGGTGTCGAAGACGGTGCCCTTGGCGTGGTAGCTGACGTACATGCCGAAGGCGTAGAGGGCGCCGAAGACGAGCACCCAGCCGACCAGCAGCTCGGCCACCGACGAGCGGGGGTGCTCCAGCACGTGCTCCTCGGCCGGCGCCGGTTTGATCTCCTCCCCCGCCTCGGGCTCCAGGCCCTCGGCGATCGGGGGCACGGGCCGGCCGCGCTCGCGCCGCCACAGCCGGAAGGCGTACGCGGTGACGCCCAGCCAGGCCGCGCCGAGCAGCCAGCCGCCGAGCACGTCCGAGACGAAGTGCACGCCCAGCGCGATCCGGGTCAGCCCGACCAGGAGGACCAGCACCGCGGCGAGCGCGATGGCCGGCTTGCGCCAGCGCGGCGCCACGGCCGGCAGGAACACCAGCAGCAGCGCCCCGTACGCGACGAACGAGCCGAGCGCGTGGCCGCTGGGGAAGCTGTTGCCGGGTGCGCTGGCCACCGGCACGTCCACCACCGGGCGCAGCCGCCCGACCAGCGCCTTGAGTGACGGGTCGAGGATCAGCCCGCCCACCCCCGTGATGATCAGGTAGACGGCGAGCCGGGACTGCCGGCGGATCAGCAGGCCGACCACCGCGATGGTGATCAGCCAGATCAGCACCGGCCGCCCACCCAGGTCGGTGACCGCCTGGAGCACCGTGACCAGCGGGTGGTGCGGCGCCACCAGGCTGTTGAACCACTCGGCCGCCTCGTGGTCGGCGTGCTGGAGCGGCCCCCAGTGGAACCGGACGAGCATGAGCAGCACGCCGAACCCGACGCCAGCGCCGGCAACGACGAGCAGCCCCGCCAGGCTCCGCTCGGCGAAGTGGCCGAGCGGGCGGCGCGTCGCCTCCTTGACCGCGGTCACCCCGCACCTCCCTTGTCCTCTGCGAGGCGCGCAGTACCCGATTCCCGCTCGACGTACACGCCCGAGGGCCGGCGCGGGGTCAGAGGGCGGTCATGTCCCCGGTGTCGACGAGTTCCTCACGCTCGGCCTCCGGCTCCCAGAGGTCGGGCTGGGCGGGCTCCTCCACGCCGATCCGCATCGCCTCGAGCTGGGCGGCGAAGGCCAGCCCGCCGAAGAGCGCCATCCCGGTCAGGTTCGCCCAGAGCAGCAGGGCCATCATCCCGGTCAGCGCGCCGTACGTCTGGCCGAATCCGGCGCTGTACTTCACGTAGGCGGCGAGCAGCAGGCTGGCCAGCCACCAGAGCGCGGTGGCGATGCCGGCCCCGAAGAAGAGCCAGGACAGGCCCGGCTGCCGGCGCCGGGGCGCGTGCCGGAACAGCACCGCCACGGCGAGCACGGTCAGGCCGAGGCTGAGCGGCCAGCGGACCACGTCCCAGGCCGCGTGGGCCCAGTCGCCCCACTCGTAGTGCCGCCGCACGGAGTCGCCCATGGCCCGGCCGCCGACCAGGATCAGGAAGCCGGCCAGCGCGGGCACGCCCGCCAGGAGCGCGAGGACCGCGGCGCGCAGGTACTTGAACAGGGCCGGACGGTCCCGCTCGACGCCGTAGATCCGGTTCGCGCCCCGTTCGATCTGGGCCATGGTGGTGGTGAGCGCGACCAGGCCGGTCAGCAGACCGAGGGTCAGCGCCAGCTCGCCGGCCCGCTCGGTGCGCTCGGTGTCGGCCAGCAACTCCTGGACCACGGACTCGCTCTGGCCCGGGGTGATCGCGAGCACCGTGTCCGCGACCACCTTGCCGCCCTCGTCGACGCCCAGGTCGGTGATCAGGCCGGTGAGCGCGATGAGGAACGGCACCACGGCCAGGCAGAGCTGCAACGCGAGGGCCCGGGAGTGGCTGAAGCCGTCGCCGTAGCGGAACCGGATGAAGGCGTCCCGGAGCAGATGCCAGCCGCCGTGGCGGCGCAGGGTGCGCCAGGCGTCGTCCGCGGAGAGCTCCTCCTTCGCCATCAGCCGGGTCTCGGGGACGAGCTTGGTGCTACTCACGGCGGCTCTCCTCGACCAGCCGCTCACCGCGCTCGGCCGCGGCGTCGGCGTCCACCGACAGGTCGGGGTGGCGCGCCGGCCGCGGCACGCAGAGCCAGAGCGACTCGGGCCGGATCCGGGCCTTCAGCGACCGGCCCGGCTCGATGAGGTCGCCGTCGAGCTGTCGCGGCTGGGCCCGGTTGCTGGTGATCACGACCTTCCGGCCCCGGAGCACCTCCATGCGGGGCACGCTGCCCCGCCGCCGCAGCACCGCCCAGCCCATGGCCAGCCAGTGGCCGAGCGTCCGCGGGGTCAGCACCGCCACGTCGAGCCAGCCGTCGTCCGGCTCGGCGTCGGTGAGCAGGCGTACCCCGCCCTGGAGCCGGCCGACGTTGGCGACCAGGACCGAGCGGGCCCGGCGGCGCAGCGGCGGCCCGTCGTCGATGCGGATGGAGACCCGCATGGGCCGGTCCCGCAGGTGCTTGGCCGCCCCCACCAGGTAGGCCGGCCAGCCGATCCGCTTCTTGGTCGTCTCGGAGGTGGAGTCGAGCATCTGCGCGTCGAAGCCCATCCCGGCCATCACGGCGAAGCACTGGTCGCCGACCACGCCCACGTCGAGCCGGCGCATGCCCCGCTCGACGGCGACCTGCAGCCCGGCCGCGAGGTCGTTGGAGAGGCCCAGGTTGGCGGCGAGCAGGTTGCCGGTGCCCTGGGGCAGCACGGCGAGCGCCACGTCGGTGCCGGCCAGCGCGGTGACGCAGGCCATCACGGTGCCGTCCCCGCCGCAGGCGAAGACGACCTCGGCGCCGGCCTCGACGGCCGCCGCGGCCTGGCCGCGACCGGGGTCCTCGACCGTGGTCTCGTACCAGACCGGCGCGGGCCACCCGGCGGCGTCGAGCGCGCCGTCCACCGTGCGGCGGAACTCGTCGAGATCGGTCACCTTGACCGGGTTGACCACCACGGCCGAGCGCGGGGCGCGGTTGTCCGCGGTCACCGGGCGCTTGTCGTCTCCACCGTCCACGGCGCCAGTGTGCAGCAAGCGGGGCGGCTCAGCGACCCGACGGCGGCCGACGTTGCGTGAACCGCAAACAGGTTTGAACCCGGCCGGCCCCCCGTTCGGCGGCCGGCCGGATCGGTCAGGCCGCCGTGCGCAGCGCCGCCTCGACCCGCCGGCGCAGGTCGTCGAGGTCGGCTCCGGCCTCGGTGAGCACCAGCGCGGCCAGCCCGTTGCCCTCCCGGAGCAGGCCGAGCAGGATGTGCTCGGTGCCGATGTGGTGGTGGCGCAGCCGCAGCGCCTCGCGCAGGGACAGCTCCAGCACCTTCTTCGCCCGGGGCGAGAACCGACCGTTGGCGGGGCGTCGACCCCACCACCGGCGCGGGGCGGGGGCCGCCTCGCGCAGCGCGTCCGGGCCGAAGGACTCCTCGATCCGGGCGACGATCGCGGCGAGGTCGATGCCGATCTCGCGCAGCGCCGCCGCGTCCGCCGCGCCGAGGCCGTCGACCCCGTGGGCGGTGTGCCGGGCGACGGCCGCGCGCAGGTCCTCGGCCCGGATGCCGCCGGCCGACAGCACCCGGACGGCCAAATTGTCGCCGTCGGCGAGCACGCCGAGCAGCAGGTGCTCGGTGCCGACCGGGCGCCGGCCCTCGGTGCGCGCCTCGTCGACCGCGTGGTGCACCACCGCGCGGGCCCGGTCGGTGAACCGTTCGAACATCACGCCTCCCAGCTTCCGCGGACCGCCGGTCGCCCGGCGTGCTTCTTGTGGACCGCCTGCCGGCTGACCTCGAGGGCGTCGGCGATCTCCTGCCAGGACCAGCCCTGCCGTCGGGCGTTGTCCACCTGGACCACCTCCAGCCGTTCGAGCAGCCGGCGCAGGGCGAGCACCGCCCGCAGCCCGACCTTCGGGTCGGTGCTGCCGGCCGCCGCCGCGAGTTCCGTTGCCTGACTCATGCTGTCAACGTAGGTTGACGCGGGCCGCTTGTCAACCCCGGTTGACACGCCGACACGTGGCCGCGACCTGCCGATCCACGACCCCGACCGGTGTTACGGTCCGCAGGTGTTCCGCCGCCGCCCGCTGGACCAGCCGGTCCAGGCCCCCCGCCGGCTGACCGTCGGCCGGCTCACCCTGGAGATCGCCGGGGGCAGCGTGACCGGGCACCGCTATCCGGAGAACTTCGACGTACTGCACCTCGACCCGGAGCTGCCGCTGGTCGCGGTCGCCGACGGCATGGGCGAGGGCGAGGGCAGTCGGGCCGCCGGCACCACCGCCATGACCACCTTCGTGGCCCAGGTCCGCGCCGCCTGGCCGGCCGTCGACGCCGCCGGGCTACGCGCCGCGACGGCGGAGACCCAGCTCCGGGTACGCCGGGCCGGGGCGGGACTGGCCGGGCTGACCGGCTGCACCCTCACGGCCCTGGTCGCCGAGCCCGACGGCGGGCAGGGCTGGCTCGTCCAGCTCGGCGACTCGCGGGCGTACCGGCTGCGCGACGGGCTGCTGGAACTGGTGACCGTCGACCACACCATGGCCTGGCTCGGCCTGCTGCACGGCTGGTGGCCGCCCGACTCGCCGGAGGCGGCCCGGGCCCGCTACCAGTTGCTGCGCTATGTCGGCCACCCGGACAAGCCCGAGCCGGACCTGCTCGCCGTGCCGCTGCGCAGCGGGGACACCTGGCTGCTCTGCACCGACGGGGTGAGCGACCAGCTCGGCTACCACCGGCTGCGGGACCTCCTCGCCGCCCGGCGCGACCCGGCCCGGACCGCGCAGGCCCTGCTCTCCGCCAGC
>NZ_JBSSLX010000079.1:0-23137 GCF_053890995.1 Micromonospora sp. I033
CGCCCGCGAGGGCTGGGGCTGGGGCCGGGAAGAGGTGGGTGGAGACGGCGGAGCCCGGGCCGCCGGTGGGCGGTCCGGGCTCCGGACGGGTTACGGGGTCAGCCGGCGTGCTTGCGGCGGGCGGCCATCCGGCCGCGCTGGGTCTGGTCCAGCACCACCTTGCGGATCCGCACCGCGGCCGGGGTCACCTCGACGCACTCGTCCTCGCGGCAGAACTCGAGGGCCTGCTCCAGCGACAGCTTGCGCGGCGGGATCAGCTTCTCGGTCTCGTCCGCGGTCGACGACCGCATGTTGGTGAGCTTCTTCTCCTTGGTGATGTTGACGTCCATGTCGTCGGAGCGGGAGTTCTCCCCGACGATCATGCCCTCGTACACCTCGGTGCCCGGCTCGACGAAGAGCTGGCCGCGCTCCTGGAGGTTGGTCATCGCGAACGCGGTGACCGAGCCGGAGCGGTCGGCGACCAGCGAGCCGTTCTGGCGGGTGCGCAGCTCACCGAACCACGGCTCGTACGACTCGAAGACGTGGTGCAGGATGCCGGTGCCGCGGGTCTCGGTGAGGAACTCGGTGCGGAAGCCGATCAGGCCGCGCGCCGGGACCAGCCACTCCATCCGGATCCAGCCGGTGCCGTGGTTGACCAGCTGCTCCATCCGGCCCTTGCGGGTGGCGAGGAGCTGGGTGATCGCACCCAGGTACTCCTCCGGGGCGTCGATGGTCAGCCGCTCGACCGGCTCGCAGGTCTTCCCGTCGATCTCCTTGGTGACCACCTGCGGCTTGCCGACGGTCAGCTCGTAGGACTCGCGCCGCATCTGCTCGACCAGGATGGCCAGGGCCAGCTCACCACGGCCCTGCACCTCCCAGGCGTCCGGCCGCTCGGTGGGCAGTACCCGCAGCGAGACGTTGCCGATCAGCTCCTTGTCGAGCCGGTCCTTGACCATGCGGGCGGTGACCTTGGCGCCCTTGACCCGGCCGACCAGCGGCGAGGTGTTGGTGCCGATGGTCATCGAGATGGCCGGCTCGTCGACGGTGATCAGCGGCAGCGGGACCGGGTTCTCCGCGTCGGCAAGGGTCTCGCCGATCATGATCTCCGGGATGCCGGCGACCGCGATGATGTCGCCGGGGCCGGCGCTGTCGGCCGGCTTGCGCTCCAGGCCCTCGGTCATCAGCAGCTCGGAGATGCGGACCCGCTGGCTGCTGCCGTCGGTGCGGCACCAGGTCACCGTCTGGCCCTTGCTGATGGTGCCCTGGCGGACCCGGCACAGCGCCAGCCGGCCGAGGAACGGGGAGGCGTCGAGGTTGGTGACGTGCGCCTGCAGCGGCGCGTCCTCCTCGTACGCGGGGGCCGGGATGGTGTCCAGCAGGGTGCGGAACAGCGGCTCCAGGTTGTGGCTGTCGCTGGGCACCGAGCCGTCGGCCGGCTGGGTCAGCGAGGCGATGCCGTCGCGGGCGCAGGCGTAGACGATCGGGAAGTCGATCTGCTCCTCGTCGGCGTCCAGGTCGAGGAAGAGCTCGTAGGTGTCGTCCACGACCTCCTTGATCCGGGCGTCGGGGCGGTCCACCTTGTTGATCACCAGGATGATCGGCAGCCGGGCGCGCAGCGCCTTGCGGAGCACGAACCGGGTCTGCGGCAGCGGGCCCTCACTGGCGTCGACCAGCAGCACCACCCCGTCGACCATGGTGAGGCCGCGCTCGACCTCGCCGCCGAAGTCGGCGTGCCCCGGGGTGTCGATGATGTTGATCGTCACCGGCTCGGAGCCGTCCGCCGGCAGGTAGCGCACGCCGGTGTTCTTGGCGAGGATGGTGATGCCCTTCTCCCGCTCGAGGTCCATCGAGTCCATGACCCGCTCGGTGTCCTCGCCACGGGCACCGTAGGCGCCGGCCTGCCGCAACATGGCGTCGACCAGGGTCGTCTTGCCGTGGTCGACGTGGGCGATGATGGCGACGTTGCGGAGGTCGGTGCGTAGCTGCATACCCTCCATACTCCTGTCTGCGGTTGCCGGGGCACGCCTCGGGGTCACCCCGAGATCGCCCGGATCTCTGCCTAAAGTGCTGTCCCGACCGTTCCAGCGACTGGCATGCTGGCTCCCGTGCGGGGGACCGGATGCCTGACCTGCTGAACTGGCTGCAGGAGCTGCCGCCCCTGCTGATCTACCTGGTCGCCGCGGCGATCGTCGCGGGCGAGACCGCGGTGATCTTCGGACTGCTGGTGCCGGGCGAGGCGACCCTGTTGCTGGTCGGCTTCTTAGCCTACGCGGGGACGCTGCGGATTATTCCGGCGCTGCTGGCCATGACGGCGGCGGCCGTGATCGGAGACACACTCGCCTATCGGGCCGGCCGGCGGTACGGGCCGAAACTGCGTGCCTCCGGCCTCGGTGCCCGGATCGGGCCCGAGCGGTGGCGGCGCGCCGACTCGCTGCTCGACCGGCTGGGCGGCCGGGGCGTGCTGGCGGCCCGCTGGGTGGCCTTCGCCCGCACGCTGGCGCCCCGGCTGGCCGGCGCGGCCGGGCTGCCGTACCGGCGGTTCGCGCCGTGGAACCTGGCCGGGGTGGTGACCTGGGTCGGCGCCTCCGTGCTGGCCGGCTACGCCGCCGGCGAGTCCTACGAGCGGGTGTCCCGGTTCCTCGGGCGGGCCACCGGCGCCGTGCTCGTGCTGCTGGTCTGCCTGGTCGGCGTCGTACTGGCCGGCCGTTGGCTGGGTCGCAACCCGGACCCGGTGCGGGCGCTGGCCGCCCGGGCCGCCGCCCTGCCCCCGCTGCGCTGGCTGCGCGCCCGCTACGGGGTGCTGTTCTTCCTGGTCGCCATGCGGTTCGGTCCGGCCGGGACGCTGCTGATCAACCTGGCCGCCGGCCTGCTGCTGCTCTTCGCCGCCGGGTTGGCCGTCGCGGCGGTGCTGGAGGCGGTCGTCCGGCACAGCGGGCTCGGGGTGCTCGACGGGCTGGTCGCGGACTGGTTCGCCGCCCGGCGTACCCCCGGAGTGGTCGACACGGCGCTGGCCGCGGTCTCGGTGCTGCGCGGCTGGCTGCTGATCGCCGCGGTGGCCCTGGTGGCGGCGGTGGTGGCCTGGCGGAACCGGCCCTGGCGGGCCGACCTGCTCAGCGTGCTCGGCACGGTCGGGGCGTTCGTGCCGCTGGTGGTGCTGGTGGTGGTCGCCGGCCTGACCGGGCCGGGCGGCCCGGACGGCGCCCCGGACCTGCTGCCCACCCAGAACGCGGTGGTCACGGCCAGCTTCGGCACGCTGGCCTGGCTGCTGTCCCGGGGCGCCCGCTGGCCGGTGGCGGTGGCGGTCTGGACGGGCGCGCTGGCCGGCGTGGTCGCCGTCACCGGCGCCCGGCTCTACCTGGGGTGGAGCACGGCCAGCGGCACCGCCACCTCGGTGCTGCTCGGTGTGGCCTGGGTCACCGTGTTCGTGGTCGCCTGGGCCACCCGGGACCACGCGGTCGGCAAGGACGGCCGGCCGCCCGGCGGGTCGGGTGAACCGACCACAGGGGACGCTCCGCCGCGGCCGCGGGGCTCCCGGCCGGCGTCACGGGTACCTCGCCGGCCCGTCGACCCCTGCTAGGGTGCGGCGGACGACCACGGGGGAGGTCTGATGCGTCGAGGAGTGGGCCGCTGGGCCACGGCGGCGGTCGCCGCGTTGCTGGCGGCGAGTGTGGTCACCGGGTGCGGCGGGGAGAAGCCGACCCGCGAGGTGGCGGTCGAGGTGACCGGTGAGGCGCCCGTCGAGGCGCCCGCGGACGGCCCCGCGGACCTGCCGAGCGAGGAACCGCCGGCGGTCGCGGCGATGGGCGCCAAGCCCAGCGCCAGGCCCAGCCCGAGTGCGTCGGCGAAGCCGAAGCCCAAGCCGACCCGCACCACCACCGCTCCACTCGCCACGCCGAAGCCGCCCACCGAGACCCAGGTGCCGCCGCCCCCGCCGAAGCCGCCGGCGAGCGGTTGCCAGCCGAGCTACCGGGGCACCCAGGCGACCCGCAGCCAGGTGAAGGCGGCACTGTCCGACGCGGCGGCCCGGACCTACTGGCCCACCTCCGCCCCGGACATCAAGATCCCGCTGACCCTGGTGAAGGCGACCGCCTGGCAGGAGAGCGGCTGGCAGTCCAACATCGTGGCCTGCGACGGCGGCATCGGCCTCATGCAGGTCATGCCGGCCACCGCGGACTGGATGAACCAGCGGTTCGGCCAGTCCTACGACATCGACGACTACCGCGACAACGCCTACCTCGGCGGCACCTACCTGGCCTGGCTCACCAAGTACATCGGCGACATGTACTTCGAGTCGGACTACCGGCTGGACGCCTCGCTGTGCACCTCGGAGTTGAACTCCTGCCTGCTCAACGCGGTGATCGCGGCGTACAACTACGGGCACGGCGCGGTGGCCCGCGAGGGTGAGCCGCTGACCATCCCGAACCCGCAGTACGTGCGCAACGTGCGGGCGCTGATGACCGAGTGCGTCTGCCTGACCTACTGAGCTGACGGGACCGGGCCCCGGCGGACGACCGCCGGGGCCCGCCCTGTTCAGTTCCGCGCGCCGGCCGGCGCCACGGGCGCCGGGGGCGTCTCCGCCGGGGCGTCGGGCTCGCGGGCGATCCGTCCCGGCCACCAGAACCGGTCGCCGAGTCCGAACGCCAGCGCCGGCACCAGCACCGTGCGGACCAGCAGCGTGTCCAGCAGGACGCCGACGCAGACGATGACCCCGATCTGGGTGAGGGTGAGCAGCGGCAGCACGCCGAGCACGGCGAAGACCGCCGCGAGCAGCACACCCGCGCTGGTGATGACCCCGCCGGTGACCCGCAGCGCCGAGCGCGTCCCGTCCCGCGTGCCGAGCCGGCGGGCGTCCTCGCGGGCCCTGGTGACCAGGAAGATGTTGTAGTCCACGCCGAGCGCCACCAGGAACACGAAGGCGAGCAGCAGCACCCCGCTGTCCAGCGCCGGGAAGCCCAGCACCCGGTCGAAGAGCAGCCAGGCCGCGCCGAGGCTGGCGAAGAACGAGGCGATGACCGTCAGCACCAGCAGCACCGGGGCCAGCAGGCCGCGGAGCAGCAGCACCAGCACCACCCCGACCAGAACCAGGATGATCGGCAGGATCAGCCACAGGTCCCTGGTGTTCGCCCGGTCCGAGTCGTAGGTGGCGGCCACCGCGCCGCCGACCAGCGCACCCTCGGGGGCGTCGGCGCCGGCGACCGTGGGCGGCGCGGAGTCCGGCACGGCGGCGACCGCCTCGCGCAGCGCCTCGACAGCCCGGTCCGAGGCCGTGGTGCCCGGCTCGGCCGCCAGCACCACGTCGACCTGGGCGACCCGGTCGCCGGCGGCGCCGGGCCGGGCGGAGGCGACCCCGTCGACGGCGCCGGCGGCGGCCAGCACCGCCGGTGCCGCGCCCGGGTTGGTGAGTACGGCGACCGGTTGGGTGGTGCCGGCCGGGAAGGCCCGGGCCAGGGTCTCCGCGCCGGCCACCGCCTCCGGCTTCACCCGGAACTGCTCGGTCTCCGACAGGCCGGTGCGGATGCCCAGGCCGCCGAGGGCGAGAGCGGCGAGGAGCAGGGTGGCCAGCGCGGCGACCGGCAGCGGCCGGCGGGCGACGGCGTCGCCGAGCCGGCCCCAGAGCCGGCCCTCGCGCGCCGCGCCACCGACCCGGGGTACGAACGGCCAGAACAGCCCCCGCCCGAAGAGCACCAGGACGGCCGGGAGCACGAGGAGCGCGGACGCCATGGCGAGGACCACGCCGGTGGCGCAGGCCACCGCGAGCGCCCGGTTGGTCTCCTGCTCGGACAGCAGCAGGGTGAGGACGCCGAGCACCACGGTGGAGCCACTGGCCAGGATCGGCTCGGCGGTCCGGCGCAGCGCCGCCCGCATCGCGGTGAAGCGGTTCTCCTCGCGGCGCAGCTCCTCCCGGTACCGGGCGATCAGCAGCAGCGCGTAGTCGGTCGCGGCGCCGAAGACGAGCACGCTGGCGATGCCGGTGACCTGGCCCTCCTGGAGGTGGATGCGGAGCGCGGGCACGATCGTGTCGACGGCGCGCAGGGTGAGCTGCTCGGTCGCGGCGACCACCAGCAGCGGCACGATCCACAGGAACGGGCTGCGGTAGGTGACCAGCAGCAGCAGCGCCACGACGCCGGCGGTGACCGCGAGCAGGGTGAGGTCGGCGCCGTCGAAGACCTTCGTGAGGTCGGCGGTGAAGGCGGGCGCGCCGGTCACCTCGACGGTCAGCCCGTCGGGCAGGTCGGCCAGCGCCGCGCGGAGCTCGGCCACCTCGTCCACCACGGCCTCCTGGCCCCCGGCGGTGGCGAGCGGCACGGCGACCAGGGCCACCGTGCCGTCGGGGGAGAACTGGGCCGGCGCGACCCGCCCGCCGGCGGCGAGCCGGCTCAGGGTGGCGGACACGCCGTCGAGCGCGGCGCGGTCGGACCCGGCCAGCGGAGCCCGGTCGGCGCGGCTGACCACCACGACGGCGGGCTGCACGTCGCTGTCCGGGAGCTGGTCCTGCAGCCGTTCGACCTGCGTCGACTGCCACCGCACGGACAGGCCGGTGGCGGAGACGGGCTCGGGGTTGTCGGGGCGGGGGAGCCCGAAGACGACCGCGCCGACGACGAGCGCGGCGGCCACCGTGAGCCAGGCGGCGAGCCGGCCCCGGGCGACGCGGGTGAACAGTGACATCGGGGTGCCCTCACGTGATCACTAATCTCGGCTAGCAAGTATCTCGATGGTCGAGATTATCGGCGGAGGTTCTATGCTGCAACCGGACGGTTCGGGCAGGAGGTGGCGGCGAGAGTGGGCGCGCAGAGCATGTACCGGCGGCGGGACGACCCGCGCGGGCGGATGATCGCGGACATCACCAACGAGCTGCGCCGCTACTCGGTGGACGCGCAGCACATCGGGCACGCGTTCGCCGGCCTGCACGGCCTCAACGCCACCGACCTGCACGCCCTCATCGCCGTGATGGACGCCGAGCTGCAGGGCGACCCCATCACCCCCGGCCGGCTCGGGGAGGCGCTCAACCTCTCCTCCGGGTCGGTGACCGCGCTGGTCGACCGGCTCGAACGGGGCGGGCACATCCGACGCGACCGCGACACCGCCGACCGGCGCAAGGTCCTCCTGCACTACGCCGACCGCGGCGCCACCCTGGCCCGTGACTTCTTCGGCCCGCTGGGCCGGCGGACCGACGAGGTGATGGCCCGGTTCAGCGACGACGAGCTGGCCGTCGTGCACCGGTTCATGACCGAGATGGTGCTCTCGATGCGCGAGCATCGCGACGCCGTGCGCGCGGCCCGGGGCGAGCCCCGGCGGGGCGGCACGGCGGACAGCGCCGCGGACTGAGCGTGCGACGGCTGGTCACCCGGCTCGCCGCGGCGGCGCTGCGGCTGCCGGCCGCCCGGACCCGGCGCGTCACCGTGACGCGGGACCTCCCGGTCCGGGTCCGCGACGGCGTGACGCTGCGCACCGACCACTACGCCCCCGACCTGCCCGGCGCTCCCTGCGTGCTGATCCGCACCCCGTACGGGCGGGGCGGTCCGGTCCGGCTGCTCGGCCACCTCGTCGCCGAGCGCGGCTACCACGTGGTGATCCAGTCCTGCCGGGGCACGTACGGGTCCGGCGGCGAGTTCGCCCCGCTGGTGCACGAGCGCGACGACGGGCTGGACACCCTCGACTGGCTGCGCCGGCAGCCCTGGTGGGCCGGCGGGTTCGGCATGTTCGGCGCCAGCTACCAGGGGTTCGTGCAGTGGGCCGTCGCGGCCGAGGCGGGCGACCAGCTACGCGCCATGGTCGCCGTGGTCACCGCCTCGGCCACCCGGGACTCGACGTACGCGGGCGAGTCGTTCGCGCTGGACACCGTGCTCACCTGGGCGGAGCTGCTCCAGGCGCAGACCGTGCCCTGGCTGGCCCGGCAGTGGGAGCTCAAGCGCGGCCAGCCCCGGCTCACCCGGGCGC
Organism: Micromonospora sp. I033; assembly: GCF_053890995.1. Taxonomy (NCBI): domain Bacteria; kingdom Bacillati; phylum Actinomycetota; class Actinomycetes; order Micromonosporales; family Micromonosporaceae; genus Micromonospora; species Micromonospora sp. I033. The sequence continues at coordinate 7,918 of NZ_JBSSLX010000079.1, forward strand.
TGGCCCACCTGCCGCTGGCCGAGACGGACCGGATCGCCACCGGGGTCACCGTGCCGTTCTTCCAGGAGTGGTTGCGCCACCACACCCCGGACGCGGACTACTGGCGGACCCGCATCTTCGGCGACCGGATCGCCGAGGTCCGCGCGCCGGTGACGATGGTCAGCGGCTGGCAGGACATCTTCCTCCCCGCCCAGCTCGACGACTACGCCCGGCTCCGGGCGGCCGGCGCCCGCCCCCGGCTGACCGTCGGCCCCTGGACCCACGGCAGCCCGGGGCTCCTGGTGGCGGCCCTGCGCGAGGGGCTCGACTGGCTCGACGAGCACCTGGCCGGGCGCCCGGCGCCGGGCCGCGCGCCGGTCCGGGTGCACGTCGGCGGCGCCGGCGGCGGCTGGCGCGACCTGCCCGACTGGCCCCCGCCGGCCGAGCCCACCCGCTGGCACCTGCACGCCGGCCGGGTGCTCGCCCCCGCGCCGCCGGTGGCCTCCGCCCCCGACCGGTTCCGCTACGACCCGGCCGACCCCACGCCGTCCCTCGGCGGCCCGCTGCTGGTCGCCCAGCAGGCCGGCCCGGTGGACAACCGGCCGGTGGAGGCCCGGCCGGACGTGCTGACGTACACCAGCGCGCCGCTGGCCGGTCCGGTCGAGGTGGTCGGTCCGGTGCGCGCCGAGATCCACGTGCGCAGCGAGCTGTCCTACCTGGACGTCTTCGTCCGGCTCTGCGACGTCGACCGGCGCGGGCGGTCCTGGAACGTCTGCGACGGCCTGGTCCGGGTCGCCCCCGGGGGCTTCCCGCGGGATCCGTCCGGCGTGGTCCGGGTGCCGGTCACCCTCTGGCCCGCCGCGCACCGCTTCGCCCCCGGGCACCGGCTGCGCGTCCAGGTCTCCGGCGGTGCCCATCCGCGCTACGCGCGGAACCCGGGCACCGGCGAGCCGCTCGGCACGGCCGTCACTCTTCGTGCTGGCTGGCGGGAGATCCTGCACGATCCCGAGCATCCTTCGGCCTTGGTGCTACCCGTCGCGCCGGCACCGTCCACAGCGGGCCCATAGTTCCAGATAGTGCCTCTGACCTGGGCACCTTCCCGCCAGCGTGGATATCCTCGGGACAGAGCCCGGTGCCGTGCAGCTATCCGGCGGGGCGCGTCCCCCGGACCCTTCGCCTTCACGCGTAGTGACTGTCGCGCCCTCGTCGGCCCATTGATCCGGAGGGGAGACCCCATGACGACGGCTCCGGCAAATCTGTTGGCCGTCCGCAACCTGCTGCTCACCTATCTCAACGTCGACAAGAACACCGTACGGACCCAGGACCTGGAACCGGGCGAGGTCGGCATCGTCGGCGACAGCAACCACCGGGGTGGGTACCACTGCGGTTCCGACCGGGTGGTGCCCAACGACTACTCGGTGGTGGAGTCCACCCGGGACTCCTCGGGGCTGACCCTGCACGCCTCCGCCCTGGACGTCGGGACGTTCTCCGTCTCCTCGGGCGGCGCCACCCACAACCTGCGTACCTTCTCCACCTGGTTCGTGTCGCAGTGCGCCGCGGGCGCCGCGGACGCCCGGGACATTCGGGAAATCATCTATTCCCCGGACGGCAGGACGGTGAAGCGCTGGGACCGGTTGGGCAAGCGCACCACCGGGGACAGCAGCCACCTGTTCCACACCCACTTCAGCTTCTTCCGCGACTCCACCAAGGCGGGCTGGGACCAGACCCCGCTGTTCCGCCGCTACCTGACCGCGATCGGCCTGATCGCCCCAGTGAAACCGGAGAATGGCATGGAACAGACCGACAAGCTCATCAGGGACACCGGATACCCGGACCGAACGGTCGGCGACGTCCTGGCCGACCTGGAGAACCTGCGCAACTGGCTGATCTCGCCGGTCAACACCACCGGCCTGGTCGGCCCGCCCCAGGCGAACTCGCCGCTGCAGCTGATGCTGGCCATGGCTCGGGCGTGGCCGGCGCTCGTCGCGCAGGTGACCGGGCTGTCCAACAAGGACTTCACCGACGAGCAGCAGATCGTCACCGGGGTGCTCGCCGGCCTGCCGCCGGAGAAGATCGCCGCGGCGATCCCGCCGCAGATCGCCCGGGACGTCGCCGACGAGCTGTCCCGGCGACTGACCGGCTGACCCGGGCCCGGCCCCGCGGCGAGTGCCGCGCCGCGGCCCGGGGTCGAAAGTCAGCAACAGATATTGCGCAACAACTCTTGCGGATGTCATGCTCTCCCCATGGAGAAGCCCACCGTCCGGCACGTCACCGACTCCCGCGTCCTCGCCGCGCTCGCCCATCCGCTGCGCCGCCGCCTCATGGACGTCCTCAAGGTGTACGGCCCGTGCCCCGTCGGCCTGCTCGCCGAGCGCACCGGCCAGGCGCCGGCCAACGTCAGCCACCACCTCAAGGTGCTGGCCTCCGCCGACCTCGTGCTGGAGGCGCCCGAACTGGCCCGGGACCGCCGGGAACGCTGGTGGCGCCTCCGCGACCCGGCGGTGCGCTGGTCCAACACCGAGTTCGACGGCGATCCCGCCGCCCGGGCGGTGGCCGACGCGGCCAGTTCGCTGAACCTCGATCGACACGTCGCCCTGGTCCGGGCCTGGCACGCCGCGCCCGACGAGGCCCACGCCGCCTGGGGCGACGGCCCGTTCAGCACCGACAAGTGGCTGCACCTGACCCCCGCGGAGCTGGAGCAGCTCAGCCGCGAGGTGACCGACCTCTTCGCCCGCTGGGCCGACCGGCCCGCCCCGGACGACGGGCAGCGACGCGAACCGGTGTTCCTGTTCGCCCACGGCGTCCCGGGCCAGCCGTGACCGCCCCGGTCCGCACCACGGCCCCGGACACCCGGCCCCGAGCGGGCGAGAGCCTGCTCCGGCACCGTGACTTCCGGCTGCTCTGGGCCGGGCAGACGGTCAGCGCCGTCGGCAGCAACGTGACCGCCGTGGCGCTGCCCCTGGTCGCGGTGGCCGTCCTCGACGCGACCACGTTCCAGGTGGCGGTGCTCACGGCCGCGGCCTGGCTGCCCTGGCTGCTGGCCGGCCTCCCCGCCGGGGCCTGGGTCGACCGGGTCCGCCGGCGCCCCGTGATGATCGCCGCGGACCTGGTCTCGGCCGCGCTGTTCGCCAGCGTCCCGGTGGCCGCCCTGCTCGACCTGCTCACGGTCGGGCAGCTCCTGGTCGTCGCCCTCGGCGCCGGCCTGGCCCGGGTGTTCTTCGAGACCGCCGACCAGGTCTACCTGCCCACGCTGCTGCGTCCCGACCAGGTGCCGGCGGGCAACGCCCGGCTGCACGCCACGCAGACCGCGAGCTACCTCGTCGGCCCCGGGCTGGCCGGCCTGATCGCCCAGCTCGCCGGCGCGGTGACCGCGGTCCTGCTCGACGCCGTCAGCTTCCTGGTCTCCGCCGCGTGCCTGAGCCGGATCCGGACCGTCGAGCCCCGGCCGGGTCGCCCCGCCGGGACGCCCTCGCTGCGCCGGGAGGTGGTCGACGGGCTGCGCTTCGTGGTCCGCGACCCGTACCTGCGGGTGCTCACGGTCTTCGGCGCGGCCAGCAACATCGGGCTCGCCGGCTACCAGGCGGTGCTCGTGGTCTTCCTGGTCCGCTCCGCCGGGCTGCCGGCCGGGCTGGTCGGGCTCCTGATCGGACTCGCCAGTGTGGGCGGGCTCCTCGGCGCCGCCCTGGCCACCGGGCTCGCCCGGCGGCTCGGCTCGGCCCGCGCCCTGCTCGTCGCGGGCGGGCTCGCCGGCCCGCCGGCGCTGCTCATCCCGCTGGCCGGCCCGGGCGGCCGGGTGGCCTGGCTGGTGCTCGGCGGCGCGCTGGTCAGCCTGGGCGTCGCCGTGGGCAACGTGGTGAAGGCCAGCTTCCGGCAGACGTACACGCCGCACCGGCTGCTCGGGCGGGTGACCGTGAGCATGCAGCTGCTCAACTACGGCACCATCCCGCTCGCCGCCCTGCTGGCCGGGGCACTGGGCGCCGCGTGGGGGCCGGCCGGGGCGATGCGGGTGATGACCGCCTGGCTCGCGCTGACCCCGCTCATCCTGCTCGCCGGGCCGCTGAGGCGGCGGCGTGACCTGCCGGCCGCGCCGGCCTGAGAATGCGCTGCGGCGGCGGTCGGACAGCCGACCGCCGCCACCGGCACGAAGCTAGATCGGACGGACGTTGTCCGCCTGCGGGCCCTTCTGCCCCTGGGTCACCTCGAACTCGACCTTCTGGCCCTCGTTCAGCTCGCGGTAGCCGCTGGATTGGATGGCCGAGTAGTGGACGAACACGTCCGGACCTCCGCCGTCCTGCTCGATGAAGCCGAAGCCCTTTTCCGAGTTGAACCACTTGACCGTGCCGGTTGCCATGCGTCTCTCCCTGTTCAATGCGGGCGAGCGCCGGTCGCGGCCGGTGATCGCCCTGTACCTTCCCGACAGTAACCGCCCGAACCGCGATCCGCTGGCGGAAGTGCCGGCGTGGCCCGCGAATACGCCGTCAGCGGGAAAATCCCTCCGCCCCGGGACGGCGGGGGGCATGCTTGCCCCGGTGAGGACACCGACGCCGCTGGCCGACCTGGAACGGGAGATCGCGGCGCCCGGCGACGGCCTCGACCGGCTCCGGCTGGTCGACGCGCCGTTCGTGCCGGAGGTCCGGCTGCACCTCGCCGAGGACGCCATCCTCTGGTGGGCCCGGATGGAGGCGGCGGCCGGCCGGTCGCTGCCGCCGCCGTACTGGGCGTCCGTCTGGGCCGGCGGGCAGGCGCTGGCCCGGCACCTGCTCGACCATCCCGAGCTGGCCGCCGGGCGGCGGGTGCTCGACCTGGCCGCAGGCTCCGGGCTGGTCGCCATCGCGGCCGCGCTCGCCGGCGCCGACCGGGTGGTCGCCAACGACGTCGACCCCTGGGCGGTGGCGGCCGTGACGGTCAACGCCCGGGCCAACCGGGTGACCGTGGCCGCCACCGGGGACGACCTGCTGGACGGCATCGCGAGCGCCGACCTGGTGCTGGCCGGCGACGTCCTCTACGACGCCGCGCTGGCCGCGCGGGTGCTGCCCTACCTGCAACGGGCCGCCGACCGGGGCGTCCAGGTGCTGGTCGGCGACCCGGACCGGGGACACCTGCCGCCGGACCGGCTGGAGCTGGTGGCGGCGTATCCGGTGCCCGTCACCGAGCCCTCGGTCGACTCCCCGGTCCGCCGCGTCCAGGTCCTCCGCCCGCGCTGAGCACTCAGGGATCCTCCGGATACGGACTCGGGGGCCGGTGGGGGATCAAACCCGATGTGCCGGGTGGCCCGGGGGCCATAGCGTACGGAGCATGACGGATCTGCTGGCCCAGATCGGGGACCTGCCCACCACCCTGCTGATGGGCATGCTGGGCATGGTCATGCTCGCCGACGCCGTACCCCTGCTCGGGGTGCTGGTGCCCGGCGACGCCGCCGTTCTCGCCGCGGTCGGCGCGGGCCGGCCGGCGACCGGCCTGGCGACCGTCGTGGCGGTGGTGGCCGGCTGCCTGGCCGGCTGGTCGTTGAGCTTCCTGGCCGGGCGGCGCTGGGGCGAGCGGCTGCGCCGCAGCCGGCTGGGTGACTGGATCGGCGAGCCGCGCTGGGCGGCCGCCGAGGCGCTGCTGCGCCGCGGCGGCGGGCGGATGGTGCTGGTGGCGCCGTTCCTGCCGGTGTTCAACGCGTTGCTGCCGCTGGCCGCCGGCGGGCTGCGGATGTCCTACCGGAGGTTCGCCGTCTGCGCGGCGTTCGGTGCGACGCTCTGGGCAGGTCTCTACGTGGCCCTCGGCATCACGGCGCGGGCGCTGACCGGGCTGCTGCCCGGGACGCCGAACCCGACCGTGCTCACGATGGCGGTCGGCCTGCTGCTCGCCGGCCCGGTGCTGCTCGGCACCCGGCACCGGCTGCGCGCGGTGACCGCCGCGGACGCCGGCTGAGCGGGCCGGCCGGGCCGGCCCGCCGCGCTCACCAGCCCCGGGCCCGCCACTGCGGCAGCGCGGGGCGCTCGGCGCCGAGGGTGCTGTCCTTCCCGTGGCCGGGATAGAACCAGGTCTCGTCCGGCAGCCGGCCGAAGAGCTTCTGCTCGACGTCGTCGATGAGCTGGCCGAACCGTTCCGGGTCCTGCTCGGTGTTGCCGACCCCGCCGGGGAAGAGCGAATCGCCGGTGAACAGGTGCGGCACGCCGGACGGGTCCCGGTAGAGCAGCGCGATCGAACCGGGGGTGTGTCCCTTGAGGTGGATCACCTCCAGCGCGCAGTCGCCGACCGGGACCGTGTCGCCCTCGCGCAGCGGCTCGGCGTCGATCGGCAGCCCTTCGGCGTCGTCGGCGTGCACCAGCGGGCGGGCGCCGGTCTTGGCGACCACCTCCTCCAGGGCGACCCAGTGGTCCATGTGCCGGTGGGTGGTGACCACCGCGGCCAGCCCGCCGTCACCGGCGAGGTCGAGCAGGCGCGGCGCCTCGTTCGCGGCGTCGATCAGCACCTGCTCCCCGGTCTCCCGGCAGCGCAGCAGGTAGGCGTTGTTGTCCATGGGGCCCACCGACACCTTGCTGATGGTGAGCCGGTCGAGCTCGCGCACGGCCGGCGCACCGCCGGGCGTGACGTCTCCGCTGTAGGTCATGACGGTGTTCAGATCCATTCCGGTGGAGTCGGCAGGGGACCGGCGGGAGTGACGGTGAGCGCCCCGCCCGCGCTGCGGCCGGTCAGCCAGGCGGCGAGTTCCGGCGCGGGGCCGGTGATCGTGGGCGCCCCCTCGGCGTCACCCACGACGAGTTCGTGCCGGAAGCCGTCGAAGCGCAGCACCATGGCCGGCGCCTCCGGGTTGCCGGCCAGGCCGGCCGCCACCTCGTGCAGCAGCCGCTGGGCGAACGCGTCCGGCCAGTCGGCCGGCCGGTAGCCGGCGCCCAGGTCGACGTGGTGCACCTCGACCTCGCGCAGCCGGCCCCAGACCAGCATCGCCGCCGGCCACGGGCCGCGCCGGGTCTGCACGGTGGCCCCCCACGCCTCGACCGGCATCTCGGCGACCGCCGCGGTGAACCGCTGCGAGCTGCGGCGCAGGTCGTCCATGAGGTCGGCCGCCCCTCGGCCGGCCCCCGCCTCGATGTCGGCGGACCGGGCCTCGGGGCTGGCGTACATCGGGATGTCCTCGCCGGTGCGGGCGGCGGTGAGCAGGTTGACCAACCCGTCGGCGTTGCGGGCCAGGTGGGTCAGGACGTGCGCCCGGGTCCAGCCCGGCAGCAGGGACGGCGCGGCGACGTCGTGGTTGCCCAGGGCGGCCACGGTACGCACCAGGCGGGCGTTCGCCTCGTCCAGCTCGCCGGTCAGCAGGAGGGGATCGCTCGTCACTCTGACTCCTCGGTTCGCGACAGCGGGGCTCGCAGGACGGGCTCACTCCTCGCGCTCACGGTGTCGACCCTAGCGGGCGGCCGCCGCCGCGTCGCCGGGGAAATCGCTTTCGGCGCGTCGGCGCGCCCCCTACCGTCGGGGCCGACGGCTTCAGGTGGCGGCGCGTCGGACGCGCCGGGCCGACGTCGTCGTGGGACGCGGCACCGGGAGTCGGAGCGGAGGTGGTGAGCATGCCGGTCGCAGCACGCGTGTTCCGCCACGAACCCCCTCGACACCGATAGGGACATCATGACCATCGATCTGACCGCCCTCGGCTGGGACGCCGACCGGGCGGCGTACCCGAATCCACGCGGCGACCGCCGACCGGGCCGGGTGGCCCGCGTCGACCGCGGCGTCTGCACCGTGCTCCGCCCGGAGGGGCCCGTCCGGGCCAGCCTGGGCGGCGGCGTGCTGGCCGCCGCGGCCCGCGACCTGACCGCGCTGCCCTGCGCCGGCGACTGGGTGCTGCTGGCCACCTGGCCGGACGGGCCGGTCACCGTGGAGACCGTGCTGCCCCGCCGCACCGCGCTGGTCCGGCGCACCGCCGGCAAGGACGCGAGCGGCCAGGTGCTGGCCGCCAACCTCGACGCCGCCGCGGTGGTCGAGCCGGTGCACCCGGCGCCGGACGCCGCCCGCATCGAGCGGCTGCTCTCCCTGGCGCACGAGTCCGGCGCCGAGCCGCTCGTCGTGCTCACGAAGGCCGACCTGGCTCCCGACCCGGCGGCGGTGGCCCGGCAGTTGGCCGCCCTGGCCCCGGGGGTGCCGGTGCTGCCGGTCAGCGCCGAGCGCGGCGCGGGGCTGGACGCGCTGCGCCGGTACGTCGCGCCGGGGCGCACCCTCGGCCTGCTCGGGCCGTCCGGCGCGGGCAAGTCGAGCCTGGTCAACGCGCTGGCCGGGGCCGACGTGATGCGGACCCAGGCGATCCGGCGGTCCGACGGCAAGGGCCGGCACACCACCACCTGGCGGGCGCTGGTGCCGATCCCCGGTGGGGGAGCGGTGCTGGACACCCCCGGCGTGCGGGCGGTCGGCCTGCTCGACGGCTCGGCCGGCCTGGACCGGGCGTTCGCCGACATCGCCGAGCTCGCCGCCGGCTGCCGCTACGCCGACTGCGCCCACGAGGCCGAGCCGGCCTGCGCGGTGCGGGCGGCGCTGGACAGCGGCGAGCTGCCGGTCCGGCGCTGGGAGAACTGGCGCCGGCTCCAGCGTGAGGTGGCGTACGAGAGCCGGCGCCGTGAGGTCCGGCTGGCCGCCGAGCGCCGGGGCAGCTGGCGGAGCGGCCGGCGGCGGACCGGGCGTCCGGCGACCCCGCCCGGACCCGGGGCATTCTAGGAGCGTGCCGGGGCGGTCGGGCGGGCTGCGTCGCTTCCCGCCCGACCGCGCTGACCTGGGGGAATGTCCGCCCGACAGAAGTTGTCATACCTCGGGGCTAGAGTTGCCGAGGCGTCTTCCCTGCGCCTCGACGACCCTCGAAAACCGCCCAGACCCCGTGTCGGGCGGACAGATCCGCCTCACCATCTTCTTCCGGGAGCACACGCACCGTGGCCGACCGACTGATCATCCGTGGCGCGCGCGAGCACAACCTGCGTGACGTCAGTCTCGACCTGCCCCGGGACGCCCTGATCGTCTTCACCGGGCTCTCCGGTTCGGGCAAGTCGAGCCTGGCGTTCGACACCATCTTCGCCGAGGGCCAGCGCCGCTACGTGGAGTCGCTGTCGTCGTACGCCCGGCAGTTCCTCGGCCAGATGGACAAGCCCGACGTCGACTTCATCGAGGGCCTCAGCCCCGCGGTCTCGATCGACCAGAAGTCCACCTCGCGCAACCCGCGCTCCACCGTCGGCACCATCACCGAGGTCTACGACTACCTCCGCCTGCTCTTCGCCCGCATCGGCGAGCCGCACTGCCCGATCTGTGGCGAGCGGATCTCCCGCCAGAGCCCGCAGCAGATCGTCGACCGGGTGCTGGCCATGGCCGAGGGCACCCGGTTCATGGTGCTCGCCCCGGTGGTGCGCGGCCGCAAGGGCGAATACGTCGACCTCTTCGCCGAGCTTCAGGCCAAGGGCTACGCCCGGGCCCGGGTCGACGGCGTGGTGCACCCGCTGACCGAGCCGCCGAAGCTCAAGAAGCAGGAGAAGCACACCATCGAGGTGGTCATCGACCGGCTCAGCGTCAAGCCGAGCGCCAAGCAGCGGCTGACCGACTCGGTCGAGGCGGCGCTCGGCCTCTCCGGCGGCCTGGTGCTGCTCGACTTCGTCGACCTGGCCGAGGACGACCCGGGCCGGGAGCGCCGCTACTCCGAGCACCTGGCCTGCCCCAACGACCACCCCCTGGCGATCGAGGACCTGGAGCCCCGGGTCTTCTCCTTCAACGCGCCCTACGGCGCCTGCCCGGAGTGCACCGGCCTGGGCACCAAGAAGGAGGTCGATCCGGAGCTGGTCATCCCGGACCCGGAGCGCACTCTCCGCGAGGGCGCCATCCAGCCCTGGGCGACCGGGCACAACCTCGAATACTTCCTGCGCCTGCTCGAGGCGCTCGGCGAGGCCGAGCACTTCGACGTCGACACCCCGTGGCGGGCGTTGCCGTCCCGGGCGCAGAAGACGATCCTGCACGGCTCCGACGACCAGGTGCACGTCCGCTACCGCAACAAGTACGGCCGCGAGCGCTCCTACTACACCGGCTTCGAGGGCGTGGTGCAGTGGATCGAGCGCCGGCACAGCGACACCGAGTCGGAGTGGTCGCGGGACAAGTACGAGGGCTACATGCGGGACGTGCCCTGCGCGGCCTGCGGCGGCACCCGGCTGAAGCCCGAGGTGCTCGCGGTCACCCTGGCCGGCAAGAGCATCGCCGAGGTCTGCAACCTCTCCGTCGGCGAGGCCGCCGACCTGCTCGCCGGCATCGAGCTGACCGACCGGCAGAAGATGATCGCCGAGCGGGTGCTCAAGGAGATCAACGCCCGGCTGAAGTTCCTGCTCGACGTCGGGCTCGACTACCTCTCCCTGGACCGTCCGGCCGGCACCCTGTCCGGCGGCGAGGCCCAGCGGATCCGGCTCGCCACCCAGATCGGCTCCGGCCTGGTCGGCGTGCTCTACGTGCTGGACGAGCCCTCCATCGGCCTGCACCAGCGGGACAACCACCGGCTGATCGAGACACTGCTGCGGCTGCGCGGGCTGGGCAACACGCTGATCGTGGTCGAGCACGACGAGGACACCATCCGGGTGGCCGACTGGATCGTCGACATCGGCCCGGGCGCCGGCGAGCACGGCGGCAAGATCGTGCACAGCGGGTCGGTGCCGGCCCTGCTGGAGAACGAGGAGTCGGTCACCGGGGCGTACCTGTCGGGGCGCAAGCAGATCCCCACCCCGGTCATCCGCCGGCCGCAGACCCCCGGCCGGGAGCTGGTGGTGCACGGGGCGCGCGAGCACAACCTGCGCAACCTCACCGTGAGCTTCCCGCTCGGCCAGCTCATCGCGGTGACCGGCGTCAGCGGCTCCGGCAAGTCGACGCTGGTCAACGACATCCTGCACGCCGTGCTGGCCAACCAGATCAACGGAGCCCGGCTGGTCCCCGGCCGGCACACCCGGATCACCGGTCTGGAGCACGTCGACAAGGTCGTCGGCGTCGACCAGTCGCCGATCGGGCGGACCCCGCGCTCCAACCCCGCCACCTACACCGGGGTCTGGGACCACATCCGCAAGCTCTTCGCCGAGACCACCGAGGCCAAGGTCCGGGGGTACGGGCCGGGCCGGTTCTCGTTCAACGTCAAGGGCGGGCGCTGCGAGGCGTGCTCCGGCGACGGGACCATCAAGATCGAGATGAACTTCCTCCCGGACGTCTACGTCCCCTGCGAGGTCTGCAAGGGCGCCCGCTACAACCGGGAGACCCTGGAGGTCCACTACAAGGGCAAGACGGTCGCCGAGGTCCTGGACATGCCGATCGAGGAGGCGGCCGAGTTCTTCTCCGCCATCCCGGCCATCCACCGGCACCTCAGGACCCTGGTCGACGTCGGCCTCGGCTACGTGCGCCTCGGCCAGCCCGCGCCGACCCTCTCCGGGGGCGAGGCGCAGCGCGTCAAGCTCGCCTCCGAGCTGCAGAAGCGCTCGACCGGCCGCACGGTCTACGTGCTCGACGAGCCCACCACCGGCCTGCACTTCGAGGACATCCGCAAGCTGCTGATGGTGCTCGAGGGCCTGGTCGACAAGGGCAACACGGTGATCACCATCGAGCACAACCTCGACGTGATCAAGTCCGCCGACTGGATCATCGACATGGGCCCCGAGGGCGGTCACCGGGGCGGCACCGTGCTCGCCACCGGCACGCCGGAGGAGGTCGCCGAGGTGCCGGAGAGCCACACCGGCCAGTTCCTGCGGCCGATCCTCAAGCTCGACGGCGCGGCCAAGGGTGCCAAGGCCGCCACGACCCGGGCGGCCAAGGCCAACGGCGGCCCGGCCAAGGCGCGCACCCGCAAGGTGCCGGCCGGAGCGCGCTGAGCGTGGCGTACGACGGGCGGGCCGGGACCACCGGCCCGCCCGTTTCGGATATCCATTTCGTGACGCGTCAGTATGAACCGTGCGCCAGAGTGATTCGTGTCCTGAAGTGAGGCCACTGATCACGACGGGTGGCGGCAGCCGAGAGAAAGGCCGGACATGAGTGACGACGAGGTGCTGACCGGGCCGGGTGGGCAGACTCGCCGGGCCCTGCTGGCGGGCGCCGGCGCGGTCGGGGCGGCCGTGGTGCTGACGGCGTGCGGCGACGACGCGGGGGACACGGCCGGCGGGCCGGCTCCCACCAGCGCCGGCCCGCCCGGGGCCACCAACGCCGGCGACCCCGAGGGCGGCAACCGCGACAGCACCGGTCCACTCGCCCGGACCACCGACATCCCGGTCGGCGGCGGGGCGGTCTTCGCCAGCAAGGGTGTCGTGATCACCCAGCCCGAGGCCGGCCAGTTCAAGGCCTTCGACCCGATCTGCACCCACCAGGGCTGCCCGGTGTCGAACGTCGACGGCGGCACCATCAACTGCACCTGCCACAACAGCCGGTTCTCGATCACCGACGGCTCGGTGAAGCAGGGCCCGGCCACCAGGCCGCTCGCGCCGAAGAACATCAAGGTCACCGGCGAGCAGATCGCCCTGGCCTGACCCGTCCCGCCGCGTCCCCCGCCCACGGCCGCTGTGGCGGGGGACGCGCGGCGACGGCCGGGTGTCGGGGGTGCGGACTAGGCTTGGCGCGTGGCTGACCCCTCGACCTACCGTCCCGCACCTGGCACCATTCCGGAGTCGCCAGGGGTCTACCGCTTCCGTGACGGCACCGGCCGGGTGATCTACGTGGGCAAGGCGCGCAACCTGCGCAGCCGGCTCAACTCCTACTTCGCCGACCCGGTCAACCTGCACCAGCGGACCCGGCAGATGGTCTTCACCGCCGAGTCGGTGGACTGGATCACCGTCGCCACCGAGGTCGAGGCGCTCCAGCAGGAATACACCTGGATCAAGCAGTACGACCCGAGGTTCAACGTCCGCTACCGCGACGACAAGTCGTACCCGTACCTGGCCGTGACCCTCGACGAGGAGTTCCCGCGGCTGCAGGTGATGCGCGGCGCCAAGCGCAAGGGGGTCCGCTACTTCGGGCCGTACTCGCACGCCTGGGCCATCCGGGAGACGCTGGACCTGCTGCTCCGGGTCTTCCCGGCGCGGACCTGCTCCTCCGGGGTGTTCAAGCGGGCCGGCCAGGTCGGCCGGCCCTGCCTGCTGGGTTACATCGGCAAGTGCTCCGCGCCCTGCGTGGGCAGCGTCACCGCCGAGGGGCACCGGGAGATCGTCAACGGCTTCTGCGACTTCATGGCCGGCCGCACCGACACCATGGTCCGGCGACTCGAGAAGGAGATGCTGGAGGCCAGCGAGCAGCTCGAGTTCGAGCGGGCCGCCCGGCTGCGCGACGACGTGGCGGCGCTGCGCCGGGCCATGGAGAAGCAGACCGTGGTGCTCGGCGACGGCACCGACGCCGACGTGGTGGCCTTCGCCGACGACCCCCTGGAGGCCGCGGTCCAGGTCTTCCACGTCCGCGACGGCCGGGTCCGCGGCCAGCGTGGCTGGGTGGTGGAGAAGACCGAGGAGCTGACCACCGGCGACCTGGTGCACCACTTCTGCAGCCAGGTCTACGGCGGCGAGCAGGGCGAGTCCGACGTGCCACGCGAGCTGCTCGTGCCCGCGCTGCCCGGCGACGTCGACGCGCTCGCCGACTGGCTCTCCACCCGGCGGGGCAGCCGGGTGTCGCTGCGGGTGCCGCAGCGCGGCGACAAGCGGTCGCTGCTGGAGACCGTCGAGCGCAACGCCAAGGACGCGCTCGCCCGGCACAAGCTCAAGCGGGCCGGCGACCTGACCACCCGCAGCCAGGCCCTCGACGAGATCGCCGACGCGCTCGGCATGCGCACCTCGCCGCTGCGCATCGAGTGCTTCGACGTCTCCCAGATCCAGGGCACCGACGTGGTGGCCAGCATGGTCGTCTTCGAGGACGGCCTGCCCCGCAAGAGCGAATACCGCCGGTTCATCGTGCGCGGGGCCACCGACGACCTCTCCGCGATGTCCGAGGTGCTGCGCCGGCGCTTCGCCCGCTACCTCGACGCGCGCGCCGAGACCGGGGAGATCGGCGAGGAGACCGCCGGCGACCCGGACCGGCCCGGCATCGACCCGACCACCGGGCGGCCGCGCAAGTTCGCGTACCCGCCGCAGCTCGTCGTTGTCGACGGCGGCCCGCCGCAGGTGGCGGCCGCCGCGCAGGCCCTCGCCGAGCTGGGCATCGACGACGTGGCGCTCTGCGGGCTGGCCAAGCGGCTGGAGGAGGTCTGGCTGCCCGACGACGAGTTCCCGGTCATCCTGCCGCGCACCTCCGAGGCGCTCTACCTGCTCCAGCGCGTACGCGACGAGGCGCACCGCTTCGCCATCACCTTCCACCGCCAGCGGCGCTCGAAGCGGATGACCGAGTCGGCGCTGGACAACATCCCCGGCCTCGGCGAGGTACGCCGCAAGGCGCTCCTGCGGCACTTCGGCTCGCTGAAGCGGCTCTCCGCGGCGACCGTTGAGGAGATCACCGAGGTGCCGGGGGTGGGCAAGCGGACCGCGGAGGCGATCCTGGCCGCCCTCGACGAAGGCGCCCAGCGCACCCCGAGCGCCTGACCTCCGAACCGTCGGCCTGCTGGACCGACACGGCCTCCGAGGTCGGAGCCGCTCTCGGGTCATCGCTTCGCGAACTTCGGTGGAACACCATGGGCCGCCCCCGCGGCCACCGCTCGACCTGGCCGCTGTGGCCCCGCGGCTTCGGTGGAACACCATGGGTGTCTCCCGGCCGCGGATACACCCATGGTGTTCCACTCACCGCCGGCCGGGTCCGCCTGTTCGGGGGCCGGTGGGAAGAATGTCCGTTGCATCCCGCCCTGATGGCTGCGCAGGCGGAGGTCGCCATGCCGCCCCGCGCGGATCTTGGACAGTTGCTGTTCGCTGCGAACAGCAACTGTCCAAGATCTCGGTGGGTCGACTCGAGTTTGCTGGGGTGGGGTGTCCGGGCTGCGTGATTGCCGCAGACTACGCCGACGTGGTGAGCGTTTCCGGTGGGCGCGGGTCAATGATGGTATGCGCGGTGTGGGATAGGTGTCCGCTTCGCGGGCGGGCGTGGATCAGCGCGGCGGGCGCGGTGTGCGGTGGATGTCCCCTTCACGGGGCGGCCGTGGACTAGGCGCAGGCAGGCGCGGTGCGCGGTGGATGTCCGGCTTCGCGGGGGGCCGTGGGTCAGCGCCAGCGGGCGTGGTGTGGGGTGGATGTCCGGTTCGTGGCGGCCGATGGTGAACCCGCTGTCCGGTTTCGGGCGGTGTCGTGGGGTGGTCGGGGCCACTGTC